>NZ_JACJRS010000002.1 GCF_014697375.1 Phormidium sp. FACHB-1136 | reverse complement strand
GGTGATCTGGAATTTGCTTTAATTGCTCTATGAGAACCATGGGCTGAGGGGCAAAATAACATCTCAATCCATCCTCATTTTTCTTCGCTGGTATGAAACCACCCTGCTTTCTAAGGGGGGCTAGGGGGGATCCACCCCAGGTACTAAGCAGCCCAGAAACTTAGGTACACACATTGTGCTTTCATGCCACAAGTCCTTGGGGATCCCCCTAAATCCCCCTTAGAAAGGGGGACTTTGATTCCGGTTCCCCTCTAGCGGCAAGGCGTTCCTGGGAATCCTAAAAACACTGGAAGGTTGACGTTTTGGAGAAGGTGGTTTGACGGTAATTACCCTGGCTACAGTCCCAAGTCCTGGGCGGATTGTCTATGTGCGGTCGCGGCAGTTTTTGGTAGAGGAGGTGATCTCATCCCCGGTGGCGGGGGGCGATACCCTGGTGCGGCTGGCTTGCCTGGAGGACGATGCCCAGGGAGAACCCCTAGAGGTGTTTTGGGAGCGGGAGATTGACGCTCGGTTGATGGAGGCGTCTTCCTGGGCAACGGTGGCCCACAAGGGGTTTGACGATGCCCGCTATTTTTCGGCCTACCTCCATGCCCTGCGCTGGAACTGTGTGACTTCCACGGAGCCGAAGCTGTTTCAAGCCCCTTACCGGGCGGGGATTGAGGTGAAGGCGTACCAGCTTGAGCCACTGCGAAAGGCGCTGCGGATGCCGAGGGTGAATCTGTTTATTGCCGACGATGTGGGCCTAGGCAAAACCATCGAGGCGGGGCTGATTCTGCGCGAAATGCTGATGCGGCAGAAGATTAAGCGGGTGGTGATTTCCTGTCCGCCCTCGGTGGTGCGCCAGTGGCAGGAGGAAATGGAGAGCCGCTTTGGCCTCACCTTTACGGTGTTTGACCGGGAGTTTGTGGCCACCAAACGGCGGCAGCGGGGCTATGGCATCAACCCCTGGAAAACCCACAACCGCTTCATTATTTCCCATGCCCTGCTGCGGGATGAGACCTATGCGGCCCCCCTGCGGGACTGGCTGGGCGAATTTGCCCCCGGCTCTCTGATGATTTTGGACGAGGCCCACAATGCCGCCCCGGCCAGTGCGTCCCGGTACGCGGTGGATTCGCAATTAACAAAGGTCGTTCGCGATTTGGCCCCTCGGTTCGAGCATCGGCTGTTTTTGTCGGCCACGCCCCACAATGGCCATTCCAACAGTTTTGCGGCTTTGCTAGAGATCCTCGATCCCCAGCGGTTTTGTCGGGGGGTGCCCGTGCGTAGCAAGAAGCTGCTGGATGCGGTGATGGTGCGACGGCTGAAGCAAGACCTGCGAGAAATTAACGAGCCAGACTTTCCCAAACGGGAGGTGATTCCGGTGGTGATCGATCACCTGCCGGAGGATGCGCCGGAGCTACGGCTGGCCCAGTTGTTGCAAACCTATCGCCAGCGCCGAGAACAACGGCTCAAGGATGCTCCCCGTTCCACCCAAACCGCCGCCCTGCTGGTGTTGACGAATCTGCAAAAGCGGCTGCTGTCGTCCATCGAAGCCTTTGCCCGTACCCTCAGCGTCCATCGGCGGGCGATGGAAAAGCAGGCCCAGCGGCAGAGCGCTCTTCAGGGTAGCCTGTCCCTCTTACAAGAAAGCCCTGGGGCCGACGACGACCGCGCCGACCTCTCCGAAGACGAGGTGCGGTTAGAGGAAGATCGGCAGATGGAACGGGCGACCTACGCCGCTGGAGACCCCCTCTCCTCCGAAGAACTGGCCCTGCTGGAGGAAATGACCCAACTGGCGGAGCAAGCCCGCCGCCAGCCCGACAGCCGCATCAAGGCTTTGGCCACCTGGATTCGCCAAAACCTCTGCCCAGACCTGGGTCAGCCCGGAGCCAAGTGGCTAAATCGGCGGGTGCTGATTTTTACGGAATACGCCGACACCAAGCGCTACCTAGAGCAGCAGCTTAAGACCCTAATCGCCGGGTCAACCCAGGAGGATGACCGCATTGGCACCTTCCACGGGGGCATGGGGGATGAGCGACGAGAGGAGATTAAATCCGCCTTCAATGCCGACCCGGCCCACAACCCCCTGCGGATTCTGATCGCCACCGACGCCGCACGGGAGGGGGTGAACCTGCAAAACTTCTGTGCCGACCTGTTCCACTTCGATGTGCCCTGGAACCCCAGCCGCATGGAGCAGCGCAACGGACGCATTGACCGCAAGCTGCAACGGTCGTCCATTGTTCGCTGTCACTATTTTGTGTTGCCCCAGCGACCCGAAGACCGGGTACTGGATGTGCTAGTGAAAAAGACCCAGCGCATCCAAGAGGAACTGGGTAGCCTGTCGCCCGTGGTGGAAAAGAACGTGACCCAACTGCTGGAGCAGGGCATTCGGGCCGAGCAAACCGACCACCTGCGCCAATCCATTGACCAGGCCGACCAGGCCGACTCTGCTGGACGCAGCAGCGCCATCAAAGAAGAGCTAGAGGCCATCCGCCTGCGCCAAGACAAACTGCGCCAGCAGCAGGTGGAACTGGAGGGCATGTTGCGCGACTCCAAGACCTGGCTGGGGCTGAGCGATCGCCATTTTCGCGATGCGCTGACGGTGTCGTTGGAAATCATGGGCGCACCGGGGCTTAGCCCCCTCTCGGCGGAAGAGGCCGTGGATAACGAAGATCGCAGCCGATGGCAGGTGCCCGCCCTCGATCAACGGGCTGGGGCCGACCCCACCTGGGCCACCACCCTCGATACCCTACGCACCCCCCGCCAGCGTGGCCAAAAGCTCTGGGAGTGGCGCAAAGAGGCCCCCATTCGCCCGGTGGTGTTTCGAGATCCGGGATCTTTGGATGGCGAGGTCGTCCACCTGCACCTCGAACACCGCATGGTGCAGCGGCTCTTGGGACGGTTCCTGTCCCAGGGCTTTCTGCATGACGAGCTGACGCGGGCCTGTGTGTGCCGTACCGATGACCCGGTGCCCAGGGTGCTGATCTTGGGGCGGCTGTCGCTCTATGGGGAACGGGCGGCGCGGCTGCACGATGAAATCGTGACGGTGGCGGCGGAATGGCTCGACCCGGAGGCCAGGGGCCGGGGCAAACTGCGACCGCTAACGGAGGGCGAAAAGAAGGATGTGATGCAGATTTTGGAGGAATCCCTCGCGAATCGGCGGCTGCAAGCGGTGCCGGAAACGCTGATGGATCGGCTGAAGGGTTATGTGGGCGGCGATGTGGAGGACTTGTTGCCCCATCTGGAACGACGGTCGCAGCAGTTGACCGAAAGCGCCAAACGCAAGCTCACCCAACGGGGCGAACGGGAAGCGGTGGAAATGAAAACCCTGCTGGAGGAGCAGCGAGATCGCATTTTGCAACAGGCTCAACAACAGGAGAATCGACAACTAAACCTGTTTAACCGCGATGAGCTACGTCAGCTTGAGGCGGATCGCCGCCATTGGGAACGACGGCTGATTGAGTTGGAGCAGGAGATGGTGACGGAACCAGAGCGGATTCAGCAAACCTATCAGGTGAAGGCTGAACGCATTGAACCCGTGGGGATTGTGTATTTGTGGCCCGTGTCCAGCTAGGAGGTGTGCTATACCCGCAGTCAAGCCCTTGTTGTGAAGGAGAACGCGATGAAAACGAATGTAGAACTCGATGATGCCCTGGTGGCTGAGGCGTTTCGGCTAACGGCTGTTCATACCGAAACGGAACTGCTGAATCTGGCCTTGCAAGCGCTCATCAAGGCCCAAAAGAAACGCAACCTTTTGGACTTGAGTAGTCAAATTCAGTTTGATCCTGATTTTGCCCCTGCGGCCCTGCGCCAAGATCGCACCTTTAATCCTGCCTAATCCTTTGTCCTATGCCCACCACCGATCTCGACATCCTCAGACACCAAGAATGGCTCGGCCTGCTGCAACCCGTGGGTCTAGTGGTATCGCCGCCTGCGTTAGTTAAGGCCCAGGCGGTGATTGATAGCGCCAAGTTGGTAGACCTGCAAGATCGGTTGCGGGAGGTGGTATCTACGGAGCCGATTTCCCATCACAAGGATGACAAGATTGCCTGGATCGAGAACTTTCCGGCCTTTACGGAAAAGGTGCTGGAATGGGTGCCCGAAGACCTGGTGCTTGCGGAGGATTTGCCGGACAAGTTTTCGGCGGTGCTGCCCAGCTATGGCGAAACCCTGCGGCCCACCTATGGGGTGAAGGATCCTGACAGTGGCGAGTGGGTGTTATTGATTCAGGTGTTGGCCCCTGGGATACCGATGGATGAGGATAATCCGGCGGGGGCGACGGGCTGGAAGGCGAGTTTTCAGGCCAAGTTTGAGCGGTTGCTGCGGGAGGTGGGCATTCCGGCGGGGCTGTTGGTGAATGGTACAGAGCTGCGGCTGGTGTATGCCCCCAGTGGCGAGTCGTCGGGCTATCTGACGTTTCCGGTGCAGGCCATGGTGGAGGTGCCGGGGCGGCTGATTTTGGGGGCGCTAGATTTGCTGATTGGGGCAGATCGTCTGTTTAATGTGCCCGAAAACCAGCGGTTGAACCGTCTGCTGGCCGACAGCCGCAGCTACCAAGCGGAGGTTTCTACTAAGCTGGCTAGCCAGGTGCTCGATGCCCTCTGGGAACTGCTGCGGGGTTTCCAGGCGGCAGATGCAGCGACTAATGGCAAACTTTTGGGTTTGACCTCACCCCCTAGCCCCCTCTCCACTCGTGGAGAGGGGGAACCGGAACACTCTCCAACTCCCCCCTCTCCATTCCATGGAGAGGGGGGCCGGGGGGGTGAGGTCTACGGTGGCCTGATCACCACGCTGATGCGCCTAGTGTTTTTGCTCTATGCGGAGGAGGAGGGGTTAATTCCCAACCGTACGGAGGAAGACGAGACGGATATTTACCAGCGGCACTATGCCGTGGCGGGGCTGTACGAGAAGCTGCGCGAAGATGCCAGCAACTATCCCGACACGATGGATCAGCGGTATGGGGCTTGGGCCTGGTTGTTGAGTTTGTTTCGGCTGGTGTACGACGGGGGCGGTGCGAGGGAGGACTATCTTCCGGCCCGCCGTGGCCAGTTGTTCGACCCGGATATTCATCCCTTTTTGGAGGGACGCCCCAGGGGTAGCCACTATGTCACCTATGGCCGGGTGGATGCGCCCAGGGTGGCCGATGGCGTGATCTATCGCATTTTGGATAAGCTGCTGACCCTCGATGGTGAGCGGCTATCTTATCGGGCGCTGGATGTGGAGCAAATTGGCTCGGTCTATGAGGCGATCATGGGCTACGAGGTGGAGGTGGCCGAGGGGCTGTCCATTGCCCTGCGGCCCAAGGATGTGGTGATCAACGTGGAAACGCTGCTAGCCGAGAAGCCCACCAATCGCGCCAAGGTGTTGCAAGACTGGGCCGAATGCAAGCTCACGGGCAAGGGGGCCACCGCCCTGAAGGAGGCCAAAACCATAGACGACCTCCTCGCCGCCCTGGGGAGTCGAATTTCGTCGCGGACGCCGAACCTGGTGCCCCCCGGTGGTCTCTACCTGCAACCGGGAGAGGAACGCCGCCGCACCGGATCTCACTACACGCCCCGCAAGCTCACCCAGCCGATTGTCGAAACTACCCTGCGCCCCATTTTCGAGCAACTGGGCGACCACCCCACCCCAGAGCAGATCCTCGATCTCAAGGTGTGCGACCTGGCGATGGGTTCGGCGGCGTTTTTGGTGGAGGCCTGTCGGCAACTGGCCTCCAAGCTCGTTGAGGCGTGGGATTATCATGGCTACCCAACCTCACTGACCTCACTCCCTAGCCCCGGATTGACCTCACCCCCTAGCCCCCTCTCCATGTATGGAGAGGGGGGACAAGAAGGGGAGGAACCGTCAGGTTCCGAAAGCCCCTCTCCCTTGGGGAGAGGGGTTGGGGTGAGGGCCACAGATCTAACCTCACCCCCTAGCCCCCTCTCCACGAGTGGAGAGGGGGGACAAGAACCGGAAAATTCTCTAACTCCCCCCTCTCCATGGCATGGAGAGGGGGGCCGGGGGGGTGAGGTTCCCGGCTACATCTACGCGCTATGTCGCGAACTGAGGAAGGAACAGACCAGCGCCGAAGGGCTACTTTGGGCCGCTTTACGCAATCGACAGTTGGAAGGACTCAAATTCCGCAGGCAGCACCCCCTGGGACGCTACATCGCCGACTTCTACTGTGCAGAACGTCGCCTAGTCATCGAACTTGATGGCGCTGTTCATGATTTGCCCGACCAGCAAGAATACGACCGCATCCGCGAAGACATCATCCGCGCCCAAAACCTCACGGTTCTGCGCTTCCGAAATGAGGCCGTAGAAACTGACCTCGAAGGCGTTTTATTCGGGATTTATCAAGCGGTTGTAGGTGAGATGACCTCACCCCCTAGCCCCGGATTGACCTCACCCCCTAGCCCCCTCTCCATGAATGGAGAGGGGGAACAAGAAAATCCTCTTCCTCCCCCCTCTCCACACAGTGGAGAGGGGGGCCGGGGGGGTGAGGTCGATCCCCTTCGCTATGCCCGTCGTTTGGTGGCCCAGCGCTGTCTCTATGGGGTAGACAAAAACCCCTTTGCGGTGAACCTGGCCAAGTTGTCGCTGTGGTTGGTGACGCTGTCGAAGGATCAGCCCTTTACCTTTGTGGATCATGCCCTCAAGTGTGGCGATTCGTTGGTGGGGCTAACGCGCTCGGAAATTGGCGCATTTGTGGGCCAAACGCAGCTCACGTTGTTTGGGGGCAAGGTGCGAGATCGGGTGCTGGATGTGCAGGCCAAACGGCTGGCGATTCAGGGAACCGATTCGGTGGATGATGCCGCAGACGACCGCAAACGGCAGGAACTTCGAGAAATTGACGACATTTTAGACACCATTCGCAAGGCGGCAGACCTGTCGATTGTGGCCTTTTTTGATGGCAAATCGGCCAAAGACCGCAACCGCCTCGCCGAAGACTACAAAGCCCTCTTGGCCCAAGGCACCAACGACTATCTCACCCAAATTTCCAACCAACTGCGCCACCGAGAACACCCCATCACCCCCTTTAACTGGGAAATTGAATTTCCAGAGGTGTTTGACCGCAAAAATCCGGGGTTTGATGCCATCGTGGGAAATCCGCCCTTTGCTGGAAAAAACACCATCATCAACGGCAACCCCGAAGGCTATGTAGACTGGCTCAAAATCGTCCATCCCGAAAGCCACGGTAACGCCGATTTGGTGGCCCATTTCTTCCGCCGAGCCTTTACGATTACCCGCCAAGGGGGAGCCTTTGGCCTCATTGCCACCAACACCATTGCCCAAGGAGACACCCGCAGCACGGGCCTACGATACATCTGTAATCATGGAGGCATCATTTACAACGCCACCCGTCGTTATCGATGGCCGGGAGTGGCGGCGGTGGTGGTGAGTTTGGTACATATTTGGAAGCAATTTAACAATCTGGAGGATGCCCCATGAATCGACAAGAATTATTGCAGCGAATTTCTGTAAACCCGAATATCTGCTTTGGTAAGCCCTGTATTAAAGGACATCGCATTTGGGTGTCGCTGATTTTAGACTTTATGGCCAGCGGCATGACGATTTCAGAAATTTTGGAGGAATATCCACAGTTAACCTTAGAAGACATTTTGGCTTGTCTAGCCTATGGGGCAGAAATGGCACGGGAGCGTTTTGTTGATGTATCTATTGAATCGGTCGCATGAAGTTCAAGCTAGATGAAAATATTGGCTATCGAGGACAAGACCTGTTGCGTCGGGCCGGATATGACGTGGCCACGATTGTTGAGCAAAACTTGATTGGTGCCCCCGATACTGAAGTCATTTCTGTATGCCAAGAGGAGCAACGATGTTTAGTAACGCTAGATCTGGATTTTAGTAACCCGCTGCAATTCAAGCCATCCCGCTATAGCGGGATGGCCGTTTTGCGATTACCTAAACAGCCCAGTTATCCCGATTTATTAGAGGCTATGCAAACGCTGGTGAATGCCCTAAAAACGATGGACATTACCGGAAAACTATGGATTATTCAAAAAGGTACTGTTCGCATTTATCAAGAAGAATCTGAACCATGAGCCACGCCCAACTTCCTCCTAATGTACCGATTTTGCTGGATGGCCGTCCGGCAGAAAAAATTACGGCGTTTTTGTTTGGCAAGGGCGGCAATGACGACCCCAAGGTGCTTTTGGCGAATAAAAACAAAAGCTTTCAGGGCAGCATTGTATTAGGGATGGGCTTTACCTTTGATGACACTAACCCAGAAGCTACCCCTATTGCAGAAATGCATCGCCTGATTGAAAAAGATCCTCGCAATACCGAGCGGATTTTCCCTTATATTGGCGGTGAGGAGGTGAATAGTAGCCCTACCCATGCTTATCATCGGTATGTGATTGATTTCTTTGATAGAAGTGAAGAAGAAGCCTGGGAATGGCCGAATTTAATGCAGATTGTCAAAGATAAGGTTAAGCCAATTCGTGACGAACAAAAGCGAGATGCCTTAAGAGAGCGTTGGTGGCAATATGCAGAAAAAAGACCAGGATTAGTGAAGGCAATTGCGGAGTGTGAGCGGGTTTTGGTTTCAGCCTGTGGAGCATCGAAATGGTTTTCGCCTACGTTCATTCCTGCAAATTGTGTTTTTTCTCATGCTTTGGCTATCTTTGCCTTTGAAGATTACTCAGCTTTCTGTGTTCTTCAATCTCGACTTCATGATGTCTGGGCACGTTTTCTAGGTTCATCTATGAAAGATGACCTTCGTTACACACCCTCAGACTGCTTTGAAACTTTCCCTTTTCCAGAGTTCACCTCACCCCCTAGCCCCCTCTCCACTCGTGGAGAGGGGGGACAAGAAAGGGAGGAACCGCCAGGTTCCGAAAGCCCCTCTCCCGGTGGGAGAGGGGTTGGGGTGAGGGCCACAATCCTTACCTCACCCCCTAGCCCCCTCTCCACTCGTGGAGAGGGGGAACAAGAAAATCCTCCAACTCCCCCCTCTCCACCATGTGGAGAGGGGGGCCGGGGGGGTGAGGTCGAAGCCATCGGCAAAACCTACTACGAATACCGCGCCGACCTCATGGTTCGCAACAACCAGGGCCTCACCGACACCTACAACCGCTTCCACGACCCCAACGAAACCCACCCCGACATCCTCAAACTCCGCGAACTCCACCACCAAATGGATCGCGCCGTCCTCGCCGCCTACGGTTGGCAAGACATCGACACCCCCTGCGGCTTCGCCCTCGACTACCTCGACACCGACCCCGACGACCTCCCAGCCCCCGCCGCCGAACGCATTGCCACAGGCGACCTCTTCTTTCCCACCGCCGCCGAAGCCGCCGCCTTTGGTGCCCTCATCAGCACCGGAAAACGCAAACTTCCCTGGCGCTACAAATGGCCCGAAGCCACCCACGACGAAGTCCTCGCCCGGCTGCTCGACCTCAACCAACAACGCCATCTAGAAGAAATCCGAGGCCACAAAGCCGCCGAGGGAGACAAGGCAAACGGAAAAATTCAAAAGGCAAAAGGTAAAAGCACAATCCAAACCCCATCAGACTCCGACACCCCCACCATCCCCGGACTGGAGCTATAACCCCATGAACAACGCCCCCATCGTTCTACCCCAACCCCTCCAAGACAGCCTAGAAACCCTCGCCCAACAACAAAACCGCCCCGTCCAAGACATCGTCCAAGACGCCATCGCCCTCTACATCGCCACCCTCCACCGCCTCCAATCCAGAGCCATGACCATGCCCCAGTCAGACCAACATCCCCCCCACCCATGACCCCCTGGCCCACCCTTCGGGAAGCAAGCTACACCCCCAACCCCTCTCCCAATTTGGGAGAGGGGAGCCGGAAAAAACACCTAGGAGAACATCATGCCCAACTTAGAACAACTCCAACAAGACTTCCAATCCTTACCCGAAGAAGCCCAAAACCTTCTAATCAACTATATGGAAACCTTAAAACAGCAATACCTCAAACCCGACACCCCAAGCCCCGAATCAACCACCAGCCCATACCAAAAATTCAAA
The DNA here is from genome assembly GCF_014697375.1 of Phormidium sp. FACHB-1136. Taxonomy (GTDB): domain Bacteria; phylum Cyanobacteriota; class Cyanobacteriia; order Phormidesmidales; family Phormidesmidaceae; genus Nodosilinea. Next base: position 121,006 of record NZ_JACJRS010000002.1, on the reverse strand, counting down.
GAAAGCGGCTTCATCGGCTGCGTCTCCATCGAAGAAAACCTATCCACCACCTACAAACAAGTCCTCTCAGAAAAATGGGTTGGACAGAAGACGAAACCTAAATCAATAGGCATCAGCAAGAGTGAATATTCCGATCTATCGGAACGAGTAGATGATCTGCTTTGGCAAGAGTGAGGAAAATTTTAGCTGACATCATATCTGGTTGGTGCATTGCTTTGCGAATGCACCCTACGAAATCTACAAAAAACCATGAATAACCCAGCCCTACTAAACCGAATTTCTATCGATCCCAACATCTGCTTTGGCAAACCCTGTATTAAAGGTCATCGCATTTGGGTATCGCTCATCGTAGACCTCATCGCCAGCGGCACAACCATCCCAGAAATCCTACAAGACTACCCCCAACTCACCCAAGAAGATATCCTCGCCTGCCTCGCCTACGGAGAACAAAACACCCCATGAACCCCACCACCAACCCTAATCTTCAAACCCTTATCCAAACCCAAAAAGCCGAAATTCTCGCCATTGCCGCCCGTCATGGAGCTTACAATATCCGCCTTTTCGGCTCCGTCGCCCGCAACGAAGACCACGACAACAGCGACATCGACTTTCTCGTAGATTACGACCCCACCCAACGTAGCCCCTGGTTCCCCATGGGTCTCATCCACGACCTAGAAACTCTCCTCAATCGCAAAGTCGACATCGCCACCCCCGCCATGCTAAAAGACCACATCCGCGATCATGTTCTTCAGGAGGCCATCCCTCTATGAGACGCGACAAAGAACGACTACAAGACATTTTGAACGCGATTGCCGCCATTGATCGCTACACCCAACAGGGAAAAGCCGCCTTTGACGAACAAGAGTTAATTCAGGTTTGGGTCATTCATCATCTCCAAATGATCGGTGAAGCCGCCAACGCCCTAACTTCCGACTTAAAAACCAAATATTCCACCATTCCCTGGCCACAAATCATCGGACTAAGAAATTTACTGGTGCATGAATACTTCCGTGTTGATCCTCAGTTTGTTTGGGATATTACTAACCATGATTTAGAACCACTCAAAGTCAGAATTCAAACAATTTTGGAGGATATCTCAAGGCTATAGAGTGCGCATATAACGATGTATTTCATGAATGCCAAATCCTTCGACTTTTTCAGATACACCCATAAAATCCTTCCCCATGAATACCAATTTAGTAGAATCCCTGATTCAAGTCATCGAAACCCTACCCCCAGAAGACTATGTTTTATTTCAAGAACAACTCACCACCCACAGCATTCAAAAAACACCCGGATTCTGTGGTGGCCATGCCCGTATTCGCCATACCCGTATCCCCGTTTGGCAAGTCATTGCCCTCCAAAACCAAGGAGCCAGCGATGATGAAATCCTCCAAACCTTCCCTGGCCTCACCCTCTTTGATCTCGCCATCGCACGGGCCTACTATGCTAGCCATATCGAGGAAATTGATCGTGCCATCGCCAATTCGTAGCCCTCACCCCCAGCCCCTCTCCCATGGGGAGAGGGGAGCCGGAAGTTTTTCAAAGTCCCTCTCCTACGGGGAGAGGGATTTAGGGTGAGGTGAAACCCCGACGCTTTATTACTTAGGATTCTGACGCCATGACTGCCTCCGCCGAAGTTCGTGCCACCCTGGTGGATGCCCTCAACCTCGATTTGGTTGGCCCCACCCCCGACGATGCCGCCCACGCCGAAGAGATTATCCGGCAGGCTCCTTCCAAGTGGTATCTGACCGGGTTTTTGGCCCCCTTTGGCGCACCGTCCGACCTGCGTTCCGACGACGATGCCGACGATGATTTGCCCGAAGAAGTGACGGCTAGCGACGCGGGCGAAGACAGCAAAAACCCCGACAAACCTGCGGCTCGGAAGGCGCTGTTTCCCTCGTCGATGGGGTTGAGCTGCCTGCTCTCGGGCAAAACCACCACCCTGGAGGCCCACGTTTCCTGGGGCGACTACATCCCCCTCGACCCCCCAGAGGAGGAGTCTGAAGAAGGTCAGGGCCAATCTAAGCGCAAGAAAAAATCAGAATATTGGCAGCGGGTGCCCCAGCAGACCATCCTGAGCGTCCCCGTTGAAGAAAGCCCAGAGCCCGTTGCTATCGACATTCCCGGCGGTAGCGGCTTGAATGTGGTGGTGACTTGCCGCCCCGTGCCGGATGACCGTTTCCCCTTCGGCACCAAGGCGATATCGGTGTTTTTGGTCAACTATCGTCAGGTGGCCTCCGGGGAGCGCGATGCCACCTTTGCCTTTCAGACCTGCCTCCGCCTACGCTGCACCGAGGGATTTGTGCCCCGGCCCGACCCTCGCGGCGTCAGCACCGATGACTGGGACGAGGCGGTGGCCGCTCTCCAGTACCGTGATGACTACGAATTTGCCGTGGGCCACAATGTCTCAGCCCTGGCCCTCGATCCCCAGGGCCGCCGCTGCACCGAGGTCTGCACCACCTGGATACCCATCGCTGAGGTGCCCAGGGTGGCCCCCACCGCCCCCAAAGGCGTACAACTCGGCATGGAAGCCCTGGCCTTGGCTGCCGATGCGGCCACCATTCGCGGCATGGTGGGGTCACTGGTGACGGAGTATCGCGCCTGGATTGCCACCCAGCGGGCCATGGCGATGAGCCCCCAGGAGGCCGCTGATGTGGCCCGAAATTTGCTGGATCGCGCCAGTGGAGTCTGCAACCGCATCGAAGCGGGTCTGAAGGCGTTAGAAAACCCCCAGGTGCTAGAGGCGTTTCAGGTGGCCAATCGGGTGATCGCCGCCGCCCGTCGCCGCCAGCTTAGCCAAGAGGAGGGTCAGCCCCCGGAGAGCTTTGCCGAACCCACCTGGCGACCGTTCCAGTTGGCGTTTATTTTGGTCAACCTGGCGGGGTTAGCCGATCCGCGTCATAGGGATCGTGAGGTGGTAGACCTGCTGTTTTTTCCCACCGGGGGCGGCAAAACCGAAGCCTACCTGGGGCTGGCGGCGTTTACCCTGGTGTTGCGGCGGCTCACCCATCCCGGTATCCCGGCGGCGGGCATGAGTGTGCTGATGCGCTATACCCTGCGCCTGCTCACCCTCGACCAGCTAGAGCGGGCCTCGCGGCTAATCTGCGCCCTAGAGCTAGAGCGCCAAAAAGCGCCCGACAAACTGGGCACCTGGCCCTTTGAAATTGGCCTCTGGGTAGGACAGGGGGCCACCCCTAACCGCATGGGCAAACGCGGCGACAAAGATGAGTATTCGGCAAGGGAACGCACCCTGGCCTTTAAGCGCGACAGCAAAAGTAAGCCCTCCCCCATCCCCCTAGAGCGCTGCCCCTGGTGCGGCGAAGGCTTCACCACCAATTCCTTCCAGCTCTTGCCCACCGAAGATGCCCCCAAGACCCTCAAGGTGGCCTGCGTTAACCGGGGCTGCGACTTCCGTAGCCGCAACCCCCTACCGATTCTGGCGGTGGATGAGCCGATCTACCGTCGTCTGCCCTGCTTCATCATCGCCACGGTGGATAAGTTTGCGGCCCTGCCCTGGGTGGGCCAAACGGGGGCCTTGTTTGGTCGCGTCACCCACTATCAAGAGGGCGACGGCTTCTACAGCCCTGGGGATCCCACCATCGCGGGTCGCCCCTTGGAGGGCTATCTGCCCCCGCCAGACCTGATCATTCAGGACGAGCTACACCTGATCTCTGGCCCCCTAGGCACCATGGTGGGGCTGTACGAAACCGCGATTGATACCCTGTGCAGTCGCGAAGTGGATGGCCACACTATCCGCCCCAAGGTGATTGCCTCTACGGCCACGGTGCGGAGAGCCAGCCGCCAGATTCAGGCCATCTTTGGCCGTCACCATGTGGATATCTTTCCGCCCCCTGGCCCCAATCGCCACGATTCCTTCTTTGCCAAAACCGATTTTGCCAGTCCCGGTAGGCTCTATGTGGGGGTCGCCGCCCAGGGCCGCAGCCTGAAGGTGATTTTGCTGCGGGTGTATTTGGCGCTGCTGGCCGCTGCCCAAAAACAGTGGGAGGAAGCCGGGGGTAAACGCAACAAAGACAACCCCGCCGACCCCTACATGACCCTAATGGGCTACTTCAACTCCCTGCGGGAACTGGGGGGCAGCCGCCGCATTGTAGAAGATGAGGTGAACTCGCGCCTGACCCAGTACAGCGACCGACTGCGGCAGGGCGAACCCATCGGCCCCTTCTGTAGTCGCAAAATTGACGAAATGCCGGAGGAACTGACCTCGCGGGTGAGTACCCATAAAATCGCCAACACCAAGCGCCGCCTCTCCACGCCGTTCCACGAAAACGACCGGGTCGATGTGGCCCTGGCCACCAACATGATTTCCGTCGGCCTCGACATCGTGCGCCTGGGCCTGATGGTGGTGTTGGGACAACCCAAAACCGCCGCCGAGTACATCCAGGCCACCAGCCGGGTGGGTCGCGCCCAGAATAAGCCCGGTTTGGTGGTGACGCTGATGAACCTTCACCGCCCCCGGGATCGATCCCACTACGAGCGGTTTCAGAGCTGGCACAACAGCTTCTACCGGGCGGTGGAAGCGACCAGCGTTACCCCCTTCTCTCCCCGTGCCCTGGATCGGGGGTTGGCCGGGGTCACCGTTGCGCTGGCTCGATTGGGCGTACCCGAGATGACCCGTCCGATGGGAGCCTCTAACCTCACCGACCAACGGGCGGCGGTGGAGGCCGTAGTCAGCGCCATTGCCCGTCGGGCCGAGGGCCATAGTCCTGGTATGGATGGCGAAACGGCCAATGACCTGCGGGTGAGGGTGCGTGCCCAAGTCACCGATCTGCTCGACACCTGGGAGCGGATTTTGACCCGCGAAACCCGGCTGCAATACCAAAAAGAGGCCGACCTGGCCCCCGCTCTGCTGGTCGATGCCCTGGACATGGCCGCCGAGAAACGCCCTGCCGATGAGCAAAAGTTCAAAACCCAGCGCAGCCTGCGCGATGTAGAAGCCACCGTCAACCTGTGGATTCGAGACCCGCACACCATGGAAGATGTAGCCGGAGACGACGAATGAGCCAACCCAACAAGACTGCCAATAAGGCCAAAAAAGCCAGCGGCGAACTGCGCCAGAGCCAGATGCTCACCACCTTCGGCCCCGGATCGATGGTCGATCTGCCCGCCCGGTCAGTGATTATCTCGGGCCTGAGCTACTGGAAGGGGGACAAGCCCTACATCCGAGAAGACCGCCTCAAGTACAAGGTGGCCAAAAGCCTCGATCTACCCGATGGCCACGACATCAAGCTCTTTGGCCCGCCCAGCAAAACCAGCGACCCCAAAGCGCCCCTCAGCGGCGTGGATGCCCTGGTGTTTCCCACCTGGTTTCTGGCCCAGATCGACCGCACCCTTGATCGGGCGGGCAAAACCTACCGCACCCGACCCCTCATTTCCTGGAGCACCGTGAAGGGAGGAGCCCGGTTTGAGGGCAAGTCTGTGCAGGCGGTGCCCGTGCGGTTTGTGCAGGCTTGCACCCATGGCCACCTCAGCGACATTAACTGGAACGCCTTTGTCCACAACGACTTCCAGGCCAAGTGCCGGGGGCAGCTTTGGCTGGATGAGGCCGGGTCTGGCAACGACTTTGAGGAAATCTTTGTGCGTTGCGAACAGTGCGGCAGCCTACGCCCCCTCTCCCAGGCCAAAGTTACCGACTCTAAGGTGCTGGGAGCCTGTGAAGGCCACCGCCCCTGGCTCGGCCCCCGAGGCAAAGAATCCTGCCGCCGCCACCGCATCGACGATACTGGCGAAATTATTGCCACCGACCAGCCTGAGTACAATCGACTGCTGGTGCGATCCGCCAGCAATGCCTACTTCAGCCAAATCCTCAGCGTCATCTCCATGCCCGACCAGGATGCGGCCCTGAAGCAGGCCGTAGATCGCTTCTATGAAGAAGACCTGCAATACACCGAAGACCTAGCCGATGTTACCAAAGAGCTACGGAAGGCCAAATTTGCCGACTTGGTGGAGTTTGGGGCCGAGGCCGTCTGGGCCGAAATTCAACGCCGCAAAGACGATCTTGCCGCCCCCGACAAAAGCATTAAACAGGTGGAACTGGAAGCCCTGCTGGCCTGCCCCGACGAACGGGGGAGAGAAGCCCCCGCCAGCGACCAGATCTTTGAGGGGTATACCCGCAACCCCAGTTTGCTGGCACCTAAGTGGCAGCCCTTCATCGATAAAGTTGTTCTGGTACATCGCCTGCGGGAGGTGCTGGCCCTGATTGGCTTCACCCGCTTCGAGGCCGCCCAAACCAACATTGACGGCGAAATCGACGACCTCGCCATTGGCGTCCGTCGGGCCGCGCTGGATTTTGAACCCACCTGGTTCCCGGCCATTGAAAATCTGGGGGAGGGGGTGTTCATTGGCTTCCAAAAAGAACAGGTTGAACGCTGGCTGCAACGGCAAGCCGTGATTGACCGAGCCAAGCTTCTCAATCGGGGCTTTAGTCAATGGGCCGAGAACCGGGGTATCCCCCAAGACAAAGCCACCTTCCCCGGCGAAGCCTACATCATGCTCCATTCCCTCTCCCACCTGCTAATCACCGCCGTCTCCCTAGAATGTGGCTATGCCTCTAGCGCCATCCGCGAACGCATCTATGCCTTCCCCGACATCGGCTACGGCATTCTGCTCCACACGGGTACCTCCGGCTCAGAAGGTACTCTGGGCGGTCTGGTCGAGGTCGGTAGACGCATTGAATACCACCTCAGCAAGGCGCTAGAGCAAGGGCGGCTCTGCTCCAACGACCCGGTCTGTGCCCAGCACAAGCCCGACAGCGTCCAGGAAGACCGCTTTCTGCAAGGAGCCGCCTGCCACGGTTGCCTACTGATTGCCGAAACCTCCTGCGAACGGCGCAACGAAATGCTGGATCGCGCCCTGGTCACCAGTACCGTTGAAAGGCTGGGGGCCGAGTTCTTTCCCGATGAGGTGTTCTGATGTCTCCTCTGGTGCAGATCAGTCGCCCCGCCCTCGTGGGCATGGCCGAGGCTCTAGAGGCAGGCAGACTCAGCCTTCCGGTTTCCACGGTCTCTCTGTGGGCCTACGTGCCTGAACCCGATTTAGTCGCTGTCGTTCAGGAAATCAACCACCTGCACCAGCAGGGCATGGCCCCCAGACCCCTGGCCTACCTGCTCACGGTGCTGGCCGAAGAGCGGGCTACATCCCAAGCCAAACAAGACCTAGTCGATCTGGTGTGGACGGGGCCAGAAGTCCCCGGCACCGAAAGCCGAGACACGGGCATTGTGGTGCGCGAACTGTTTAGCAGCGCCCAACATAGCGTGCTGATCTCCAGCTTTGCCATCGATCAGGGCGCTAAAGGCTACGATCTCTTTCGCCCCCTGGCCCAGCGCATGGAGGCCAATCCCGACCTTCAGGTCAGAATGTTCCTCAACGTCAAACGCAAGTACCAAGACCGCACCCCAGCCTCCATCCTGCTGCGACAGTTCGCCGAAACCTTTCGCTACCATGTCTGGCCCGGACAACGCCTACCCGAAGTGTTCCACGACCCCCGCACCATGCTCATGACCGCCGAGTCCAACGCCTGCCTCCATGCCAAATGCGTGGTGGTTGATGAGGAGCGGTTACTGATCACCTCCGCCAACTTCACTGAAGCGGCCCACGAACGCAACATCGAGGCTGGGGTACTGATGCGTGATCGCGTCGTTGCCCGCGCCATTCGCTCCCAGTTTGAAATGCTAGTCAGCCGTGGTCTACTCCAACGTATTCCGGGACTCTGAGGCATCGAACCTAGATTGAAGAAAGTGAAGCCGTTATTTTCACTGGGGCAGAGGGGCGGCACAGCATGTCGAAGGCCTGAAGCTGAGACTTTGGGTGTAATTCGGGTGTAAGCTCACAACCCGAACCCTGTCATAACCTGAGTTCGGGATAAGCCAAAGGCTTCAATCGCTAGAAACCCGCTTCTGGCAACGACGCTGGCCCTCACCCTAAATCCCTCTCCCCAAGGGAGAGGGACTTTGAAGCTCTAGCTCCCCCTCTCCCCGTGGGAGAGGGGGCGGGGGGGTGAGGGCTTCCGGGGCATCGGACTACTGAGCTTAACCCGAACTGAGGTTAACCACAGACGAACCGCCCATAATTAGATGTAACCTCAACCCCTAGCCAGTCCCATGACCCAAGCCACCCAACAGCGCAAGAAACCGTTTTCTAGCTTTACCTATCGGGAAGCGTTTAAGCATTTAGGCGTGACAGAGTTAACCCGCTGGGACTTAAAGGCTGACCCTGTGCCCCTGAGTGATTTTTTTCGTCAGCGGCTAGAACGTCTGCAACGGTTTGACCTCGAAAGTTTAGAGGTGTCTAAGACTCTGCTCATTGATGCCATTTGTGAGGAGGGGTTAGAGGGCTTTAATCGGCTCAAGATTTGGAAAGGAGCTTACCTGGAAGGAGAAACGGTCTGTGGTAATGCCGACTATCTCATTGCCGAGCGACGGGCCTATCTAGAGGCTCCCTTTGCCTGTGTGATTGAGGCCAAAAAGGATGACTTTGAACAGGGTACGGCACAGTGCTTGGTAGAGATGAAAGCCTGCCAGTGGATTAATCAAGAATTGGGACAGGATTTTACGATCTACGGCATTGTCACCAATGGGGAAGGATGGAAGTTCTACCGATTGAATCGGAATGGGGTGGTGTCTGAGTCCCTACTTTATGGCATTGGTGAGTTACCCATTCTGTTGGGGCTATTGCGGGAGTTCTTTCGGATGTGTGAGCAGAATTTAAATAAACAATGCGGGTGACACATGTAAAAATGAGCCTAAAATTTTGGTTTGGGTTTTGCTGATAGTTCGCTTGCTATTCACAATTTCAGAGACTAATCCCCTAGAAGTAATTCATGGTTCTAAATCAGCTTGCTTGAGATCTTTAGCGTTCATGAGATGGCGTAAAATATCGTGGGGTGCCGAGGAAATTGAGCGACTTATAGGCAGCCGCACGGGGGTAAGCCCTGGCGCTATGTGCTGATTCCCCATGATGCCATTGCCGAAAATATGCCCCTAAACGGATTAGGCCAGTTCCATAGCTAGGTACGGTTGATCAACGGATGGCTCAACCCACGGCAAGGAAGAAAAACCATAACATCACCTACACCCAGGCGGTGGTGATATCGCTGGGGTCAAACCGTAACGGTGATTGCCTGACACTTCACCCTACAGGCGGTTATGGAAAGAGGCCCAGACCGAGCTGGTTGTAGCCGCCCAAAAACATCAGCCACACAAACACCACCAGCCAGTGCATGGCCACGGGCACCCAGCCCGACCCAGAGGCCCAGTAGGCCAGGGTGCAGATCAGCCCCAGCAGCGTGGCCGCAAAGAGAAACAGGGGCGTTACAAAGGTGGGAAAGCCCTGGGGATAGAGGGTTAGGCTGCTGAGCACATGCATCAGCACAAACAGGCCCAGCATGGGTAGGGCCACTAGCCAGCGCTTCTTGGGGGAGAGGATTTCCGTTTTGTGGGGCAGCATCAGCACCCGCCAAAAGCCTTCCTCGGTGAGGGCTGGAATGATCAAGACGCGCCCCGCCAGCCGCCAGCCCTGCCCCCAGGGGAGCGCCACCTCCGGGGTGAGCCACTGGCTCCATAGTCCTAGGGGCAAGACCAGCAGGCTGAAGGCCAAGAGCAGCCCTGCCGCCAAGGCCCAATCCGACCAGCGGGGGCGAGTTTTGACGGCCATCCAGACCCGGTGGGCGCTAATGCGAAGGGCAATGTAAAGGCGCAGGCGTAGGTAATTCAAAGGTAATTCAAAGGTAACTCAGGGGACTGGCAAAGCTGGGGTGGGCGAATCGGTCTAAGCCCATGGTAATCATCCTGCCGTTGAATCTGCCCCCCAACGTTTTAGACTCATAACGGTACTCCTACGGTCTTTTCTAGCCCTTGGCCCGATGTCTATCCCCGCTTCTGCCGCTAACCACCCTGACGACCGGGGGCACTTGCTCACCGAACAGGCCAACCCCCGCAGCGCCCAGTTGGATCAACTCAGCCCGCTGGAACTGGTAGATTTGTTTAACCAGGAGGATCAGCGTACCCTGGAGGCCATTGCAGCGGCCCGCGAACCCCTAGCCCAGGCTATCGCTACCATTACCACCGCCCTGCGCCAGGGGGGTCGGTTATTCTACATTGGGGCGGGCACCAGCGGGCGGTTGGGGGTGTTGGATGCGGCGGAATGTCCACCCACCTTTTGCACCCCACCAGATCTCGTGCAGGGTATTTTAGCGGGTGGCCCTGCGGCCTTGATCCGCAGTTCTGAAGGGCTAGAAGATATTTTTGAGGACGGGGAAGCCGCCATGGCGGATCGCCAGGTCAACGCCCTGGATGTGGTGGTGGGCATCACCGCCGGAGGCACCACGCCCTACGTTAAAGGTGCCCTCCACGCCGCCCGTCAGCGAGGGGCCAAGACGGTCTTTATCGCCTGTGTGCCCGCCGACCAAGTGCCCGCCGAGGTGGATATCGACATTCGCCTTCTGGTGGGGCCAGAACTGCTGGCGGGGTCTACCCGACTCAAGGCAGGCACCGTCACCAAAATGGCCCTGAATATTCTCTCCACTGGGGCCATGGTGCGCCTGGGCAAGGTCTACGGCAACCGCATGGTGGATGTGGCCGTCACCAATAGCAAACTCCGAGATCGCGCTCTGCGGATTCTCTGCGACCTCACTGACCTAGATCGCGCCGCCGCCGCCGAATTACTCGACCGCAGCGGCCAACAGGTAAAACTGGCCCTGATGATGCACCTCGGCCACCTGGACGCCGACACCGCCCAAGCCCAGCTTACCGCCCACCAGGGGCAACTCAGACCTGCCCTCGCCGCCGCTGAGGGGTCGTGACCCAGGATCGACTAACCTGGGTGGAGTATTCTGGGCATCGCGTAAACTGGGGCTATGACTGCCGATTCCCTCGAACCCACTCCCTTAACCGAAATTGCCCTCCAGCCCCCGTCCAAGCCGGATGCGGGGTTGGCACCGCTGTTGCTGACGGTGATTGAGCTGGTGCGCCAACTGATGGAAGCCCAGGTGATCCGCCGCATGGAGGGGGGCGACCTCAGTGATGACGACCTGGATCGGGCCTCGGAAAGCCTAACCAAGCTAGAGGAACAGGTGGTGCGCCTCTGCGACATTTTTGAGGTAGATCCGGCGGATCTCAACATCGACCTGGGGGAAATTGGCACCCTCTTACCCAGGGCGGGCCACTACTATCCAGGGGAAACCTCCCAAAGCCCAACCATTTTGGAGCTTTTGGATCGCCTGCTGGATACGGGAGTGGTGGTGGAGGGCAACGTGGAACTGGGCATGGCCCAACTCAATCTCATTCACGCCAAACTGCGGCTGGTGCTCACCTCCCAGCCGATGTAGCCGCCCTAATCTACCACGGGGCTGCCGTGGTGGTGGATCATATACCAACGTCCGGCCATACGCTCAAAGCCGTTGGTGGCCATGGATCGAGCCTGGAGCCGTCGGCCTTGGCTAATTTGCAGCACATTTTCCACCAGCACTACGTAGGCCAGGTCGCCGCTGACCTCCACCGTGAGAATGTCAGTGTCAATTTCTAGATAGCTGGTGTTGGAGAAAATCCTGGCCCAGGCGTCGCGAATCTCCTCCCAGCCTTTCAGGGCGTCGCGGCCTGGATGGATGCAGAGACAGCCCATGCCCTTCGACCAGATCGCCTCCATCGCTTCCAGGTCTTTTTTTTCAAAACAGCGGTAGAACGCCTGATTGGCGGCTAAAACCAATTCCCGATCACCAGCCATAGGAGTCTCACTGATAAGATACAAGGGCTTTTCTCGCTCTCCCATCTTGAGCATAGCTAACCACACTGGGGTCTAACCACCACGGTGGCCCAAACTACGGTTCCCCAACCGCTAGGCCCAAGGGCCGATTCCCCTAGCCCTCTCCCTGCCTCCTATCGCTGAAACCGCTTCCTATGTTGACCCTAGACAACCTCTGTAAATCCTATGGATCGAAGCCCGTCCTGCAACAGTTGAGCTTGGCCCTAGAGCCGGGGGAGGTCTATGGCTTGCTGGGGCCAAACGGGGCCGGAAAAACCACCACCATCAACATCATCTGTGGGCTGCTGAAGGCCGATGCCGGGGCCGTTTACCTGAATGGCCAACCCGCCAATGCCCGTACCAAGCGCCAGATCGGCATCGTGCCCCAGAGCAACCTGCTCTACACCAGCCTCTCCTGCCGGGATAATTTGGCCTTCCTAGGGCGGCTCTACGGCCTGTCTCGCCAGGAATGCCAACGACGCATTGAGGTTTGTCTAGAGTCGGTGAATTTGCTAGACAAACGCCACACCCCGGTGGAGCGTCTCAGCGGGGGGATGCAACGCCGCCTCAGCCTTGCCGCCGCCATGCTCCACAAACCCCAACTGGTGATTTTGGACGAACCCACCACCGGACTAGACATCGAAGCCCGCCAAGAGGTCTGGCAACTGATTCGCCAACTGAAGGACATGGGGGTGACGGTGCTGCTCACCAGCCATTTGTTCGATGAGGTGGAGCGGCTTTGCCAACGCATTGGCATCCTGCGCCAGGGGCAAATTGTGGCCGAGGGAAGCCTAGAAGCCCTACGACAGACCATTCCAGCCCACGAAATTGTCACCCTCGACACCCCCGACCCCGACAGTGCCCTGCGGCGGGGCCAGCAATTGGGCTATGCCCACCGCTACTATGGCGGCGAACTGGCCTTTTGGGTGCCCGACCAGCCCGACCTCAAGGAACTGATCGCCCGCTTTGATGGGGTGCCCCTAGAATCCATCGCTCGCCACCCCGTCAAGCTAGAGCACGTCTACCTAGAGGTAACCCGGCAGCCCACCGACGATCAGCCCATCCCCCCCGAAATGCTGTCCTCCGTGGGTTAGGAACAGGGACTTGAGGCCAATCACGGCCCTGGGTTTCCGGCAGGATTTCCGTATAAGATGAGAACAGCGGTTACATCCCTTCATAATTTCCTCCCCCCGTTAACCCTATGTCGTTCTTTCGGTCCTACATTGCGCCCCTGCTGATTGTGCTAATTTTCGCCGTGGCCATGCTAGCGGTCAGCGCTCGCATCTTTTTGCCCAGCGACATGATGGCCCCCGCCCCCATCGAAGAACCCGTGTCGATCCGGCCCGTTGTTCCCCTAGCCTCCAGCGATGGCGTGGTGTCCGACCTCTCCGAGTTCATCCACGGCCCCGCCGCCTACCAAGTGGAGGGCTAGTCTAGGGTTTCCACCACTTCGTCCCACCGCATACTGAAGGGGGGCAACCAGCCGCGCAGATAATAGTACAGGGAGGACAGGAGTTCCTCCCAGTAGCGAGTGGTAACGCGCAACGCCCCCACATTGGGCACCAGATCGGCAAAGCGGGCCAGGGTACCGTCGGCATCGCTGCGGGGGACCCCATAGAGCTCCGTGGGCCAAGCCACCACTTGCAGGCCGTCATTTTCAAAGGCGAGGGCGGCTCGGCGCATCGTCAAGGCTGGGGTGACCAACACCACCCGACTGGCGGTGCGGTTGTCGCGTTCGTTGCGGCGTTCGCCTCGCGCCAGGGGGGTAAAGATCTGTTGGTCGGCCAAAAAGCTTTTTTGGTCTTCCACGGTGCCGCGAATATCCATGCCGCTGTTGATGATGCGAATGCTGGCATCGGGAATGCCGCGATTGATCAACCGTTGCCGGATCGACTGGTTCAACTGCTGGCCAAGGTCGCTGTTGGTATCCCTGGCCCCGGCGGTCACCGTCACTAGGGGATTGGCCACCGCCACCCGGCCATAGACATCGGCAGCACTGTTCAGGCGCGACACCAAAATCGGGTCTAGGGGCACATCGGAATCGCTCTGGCTAGGCAGGGTATTGGACACCTGAAAGGCATCGGCATTGTCGCCCACAATCACCATGGCCCTCGCCAACTGCACAGGCAGGGCATCGGCCACGGCACAAAAATTGCTGCTACAGAGCATTCGCTGATTATCGTAGGCCCGCTGCACCGACTCCTCCGCCTGCACCGAGAGCCCCCGCGCCACCAGGGGCGTACTGCTCACCCACAACACCGCTAGGGCGGCCACCACCAGTTTGCCCTCCACCTTCTTCAACCCCTTGGTGAGGGACAACACCAGCATGGTAATTGTGGCCCCTAGGGGCGTGAGCGGCAGGGCAATCATCTGCCAAAAGGTGCCCACGGTGCGGTCGTTGGGGTCCAGAAATGCCGCCGCCACCAGCACTAAAATAATGGCCCCGCCCAGCCAGGTGAGAAACTTTTCCGGGATGAGTTTTTTCACAGCCCACCACAGGCCGTAGCCAATGGCTAGCCACAGCAATAATCGGGTGAGCAAATTCAAAATATCCATGCTCAATCCATGCTCAATCCATGCTCAGGCGTTTGGGGATGGGCAATGCCTCCCTGATAATACTGAGGATTCAAGGTTTTGAAGCGCCTTGGCCCGTCAGGATCAAGGGCGGGGCTGAGCCATCGGGGTATGGGTGTAAATCTAGAGACTTCCCAAAGAATCAACGGTTCGGCCCTGGGGTGGGGGATAAATTCATTAGGATCGAAGGACAACTATAGCGTCTGACTGGATGGCCTGGGGCGCACTACGCAGGAGGATTATGGCTACCCAGGATCAAGTGAGGGAATTTTTGGCCCACTGGTTTCAGTTGGGCAAGCCCGTGGTGCTGGCGGAGGATCGGGGGGAATGCCTGCCGTCGCCGATCTACTACAAGGGCGGCTATAGCCAATCCTTTGAGAATTGCTGGCATCAAATTATGGTGACTAGTGGCCAGGGCTGCTACCTCCAGGGCACCACCCAAAGCATTGCCACGATGCTCACTCCCGCCTGGGACATTGCCGCCTGTGCCCGCTGCGAGATGCCCGTCGCCATTCCCATTTTGGGCCTGAATACCTGCCCCTGTCCCTGCCACGATCTCCACACTTGGCCCAACACGGAGGTGCCCATGCCGCGCCCTGCGGTGGATGAGGAACAACACCTCAGCGACCTTCAGGATCGCCTAGAACAGGTGGCGGAACAACCACCCCTGTTGCCCCGCTGCTCCTACGAAGCGGAGGACACCAACGTTTTTTCCTCCTGGCGTAAGATGTCGTGAATTAAAAAGTCTTGGGCCATGAGGGTGTTGGGAAAAATCGCCCTGGCTTCCGCCAACAAATCCGAGAGTTGGATGCTGTTGCCCGGAGCATAGCGGGGGCTGAAGTGGGTCATGATCAACTGCTGCACCTGGGCTCCTAGGGCCACTTGGGCCGCCATGGTGGAGGTGGAGTGCAGTCGTTGGTAGGCCAGATCAGCGTCCTGGTGGGCAAAGGTGGCTTCGTGGATCAACACATCCGCCCCCTGGGCTAGATCCACCGCTCGGTCGCAGTAAATGGTGTCGGTGCAGTAGACCAGCTTTCGCCCCACCAGGTCTGGCCCGCAGAGGTCGGCTCCGTTGATCACCCGACCATCCTCCAGCGTGACCCGTTTGCCCTGCTTGAGCTGTCCGTAGATCGGCCCAGAGGGAATCCCCAACGCCTTGGCCCGTTCCACGTCAAACCGACCCGGACGATCCCGTTCCTCCACTCGATAGCCATAGGCGGGTACCCGGTGCTCCAGGCGATTACACACCACCCGAAACTCCTCATCCTCAAACACCAGACCAGGCTCCACGGCATGGATTTTAATCGGCAGGGTGAAGTGGGTTTGGGAATAGCGGCGACAGGCTTGCAGATAGTCGTTCAGGGGCTTGGGGCCATAGATATCAATGCGCTGCTGCCGATTGCCCGCCAGTCCGCAACTGGCCAACAGTCCCATCAGGCCAAAAATATGGTCGCCGTGCATGTGGGTGATGAAAATGCGGCGAATTTGGCTGGATTTGAACTCACTGCGCAAAAACTGATGCTGGGTGCCCTCGCCACAGTCAAACAGCCACACCTCCGCCCGCTGGGGCAACCGCAGCGCCACACTCGACACATTGCGGGATCGGGTGGGTACCCCAGAACTCGTCCCCAAAAACGTAATTTGCACGGGTCGTCCACGCCATCGACAACTACTCCCCTATCTTGTCACAACCCCATCCTTCCCGTACCGAGGTTTAGCTTACTTCCCATCAGGGTGGGCTTTCAGGGCATCAGGCCGCTGAGCTTAACCCGAACTGAAGTTAACCTTGATCCCAGTTCGGGAAACGCGAAGCAGTCGTCCCTGGGTCGCTATCCTAGGGCACTTGAAGAACCCTGGGATAGCGGCTGAATAGAGGGTTGATTTGGGTCGTGGCCTAGGTGGCGAGGTAGCGCGAGACGGTGCCAGAAATATAGTCCGTCCAGTGATCCACTAGGTCTTGCTGGATGGCTTCCACCATGACGCGAATCACGGGCTCGGTACCGGAGGGACGCACGAGGACACGGCCTTCGGAGCCCATGGCGGCTTCGGCCTCGGCGATGGCCCGCTGCACGGGGTCGCAGTCTTGCCAGTTCATCCGCCGTTCCCGGTCGGTGACGCGGATGTTTTGCAGGCGCTGGGGATAGGTTTGGAAGCTTTGGTCAATCAACGCCGAGAGGGAACCGCCCAGATGTTGCACCAGGGAGGCGAGATGCAGGGCGGTGAGGATGCCGTCGCCCGTGAGGCTGTAGTGGTGGCAGAGGATGTGGCCGGACTGTTCGCCGCCCAGTTTGGCCCCTCGGTTCACCATTTCGGCATGGACGTACTGGTCGCCCACCTTAGTCCGTACCAGGGTGCCGCCCAGTTTTTCCCAGGCCCGCTCAAAGCCCAGGTTGGCCATTACCGTGGAAATGATGGTGTTGTCGGGCAGGCGGTTTTGGGCTTGCAGGTGCTGGCCCCAGAGGTAGAGGATATAGTCGCCATCCACCACGCGGCCCTCGGCGTCGATGGCCATCACCCGGTCGGCATCGCCATCGAAGGCAAATCCGAGATCGGCTCCGTGGGCTTTGACGGCGGCTTTAATGGGCTCTAGGTGGGTGGATCCGCAGTGGACGTTAATTTGGTTGCCGTCGGGACTGCCGTGGAGGATCACCACCTCGGCCCCGGTGGCTTGGAAGACCTGTTCGGCCAAGCGCGTCGCGGAGCCCCAGGCCAGGTCTAGCACCACCTTCATGCCGCGCAGATCCAGGTTAGGTAGCAGCGGTTCTTGCAGAAAACTAATGTAGCGGTTCACCAGTTCGGGCCGATAGTAGCATTGCCCCCAACCGGGACTGGGGGCTTGGTTCAGCCCTTCGGTGTGGCCGCGCAGGGCCGCTTCAATGGTGGCCTGGAGGGTGCTGCTGAGCTTGGTGCCGTCGCCACCGAAGAATTTGATGCCGTTATCCTCTGGGGGGTTGTGGCTAGCGGAAACCATAATGCCGCCGATGGCATCGCAGGATTCGGCCAGGTAGGCCACCGTGGGGGTGGGACACAGCCCCAAATGCCACACATCCAGCCCCGCCGAGGTCAGCCCCGCCGAGAGGGCCGTGGCCAGCATATGCCCAGAGTTGCGAGAATCTTGACCGACGATGATGGGGCCGTGGGCCTTCCCTTGGCTACGGAGCACCTGCCCCGCCCAATAGCCCACCTCCATCGCCAGGGGAGCCGTCAGCAAATCCCCTGCCTTGCCGCGAATGCCGTCGGTACCAAACAGGGGGGTGTTGGGCAGTTGTAAACCCACCAATGCCCCCGCAAAATCTTGGGAACGCTCTCGCTGCCCAACGGGAGCACTTCCCGTAGGCCGAACCGGAGAACTTACCATAATCGTTTCCTCATCACACACACTCAGAATGGAGAATATCACCTCTGTCTTAGGATGAAACTAGCGCCCTGTGCCAGTTCCCTTGTCCATACCAGATTTCCCTCGTTATCTATGCCGGATTTCATCACCCCAGATCCCCCTGCCGAACCCTGTCCTGAGGTCTCCCTGACCGCAGGCATTGCCCTGTTTAACCAGGGTCAATATTACGACTGCCACGATGTGCTAGAAGCAATCTGGATGGAAGCAGAATCCATGGAAAAACCGTTTTATCAGGGCATTTTGCAAGTTGCCGTGGGGCTGTATCACCTGGGCAACCAAAACTGGCGCGGAGCCACGATTTTGTTAGGTGAAGGCGTCAACCGTTTGCGCCCCTTTGAACCCAGCTATGGCGGCGTCGCCGTGGCCGATTTAGTGGATCTGGGTTGGGCGTGGCTGGTGGCGCTGCAACACACCGGAATCGACCGAGTGGCGGATCTGGCTCAGAGCTTGGCTCAAACCCAACAAACGGGGATGCCCCAGGTCGTTACGGTGGCCGATCAGTCGATGACACTTCCCGTCCCTGTGATTGGGATGACAGAACCCACCGCAGCCTAGGACATCCAGCATCCACAGCTTGGGAGAACGCACCTCCGACAGGGATGACAAAGTATGCCCCCTGTCAACGACGATGGCATGGAGTGGTACGAAAGTTTACATGAGCGCCCTGCTAGGATAGGCGATGGGGGTGATCCCCAGAGGAGGCCGATGCGGGAGAGGATGGGGCGATGCAAATTTACTTAGACTACAGTGCCACCACGCCGCCGCGCCCGGAGGTGATCGCCGCCATGCAGTCGGTGATGACGGAACAGTGGGGCAATCCCTCCAGCCTGCACCAGTGGGGTAACCGATCCGCCACCGTCCTAGAACAGGCCCGTGCCCAGGTGGCGGATCTCATCAACGCCAGCCTAGACTCGATGATTTTCACCGCTGGCGGCACCGAGGCCGATAACCTGGCCCTGTTGGGCGTTGCCCACACCTTTGATCAGCCCCAACACTTGATCATTTCCTCGGTGGAACATTCCGCCATCGCCAAGCCCACTGAATTCCTCGAAACCCAGGGCTGGCAGGTCACTCGCTTGCCTGTGGATCGCCGGGGGCGGGTGCACCCAGAGGTGCTGCGTCGTGCCCTGCGTAGCAACACGGTACTGGTGTCGATCATCTACGGCCAAAGTGAGGTGGGCACCCTGCAACCTATCGCCCAACTGGGCCAAATCGCCCGCGACCACGGGGCCATTTTCCACACCGATGCCGTTCAGGTGGCCGGACGCCTGCCCCTGGATGTGCAAACCCTACCCGTGGATTTGCTTTCCCTCTCCAGCCACAAGATCTATGGCCCCCAGGGGGTGGGGGCACTGTACGTGCGGCCTGGGATATCGTTGCAGCCGCTCCTGGGGGGTGGGGGCCAGGAATACAAACTGCGGCCGGGCACCCAAGCACTTCCTAACATTGCTGGATTTGGCGTAGCCGCAACCTTGGCCCGCCAAGACCTGGCCCAGGAATGTCAACGGCTGACGGCCCTACGGGATCGCCTGTTTGCCGCCCTGGCGGATGTTCCCGGCCTAGTGCCCACGGGAGATTTAGACCACCGCCTGCCCCACCACGCAAGTTTTTGCCTAACTAGCGGCGATGGGGATCACGTGAGCGGCAAAACCCTAGTACGCCAAATGAACCTAGCGGGCATTGGCATTAGCGCTGGGTCGGCCTGCAATAGCGGCACCCTCACCCCCAGCCCCATCCTCACGGCCATGGGCTACAGCGATGCAGCGGCCAAATGCGGCATTCGGCTCAGCCTAGGCCGCCACACCACCCCCGAAGATATTGACTGGGTGGCCCTTGTCCTGAAACAGGTGATCACCCGATCCCTAGACGCCCTTCTGACCCAGGTTTAGAGACCGCCTAGGTTGGGTAGATCGCAAAGTCCCCGCAGACCTCACCCCAAATCCCTCTCCCAGAACGTTGAAAGGCTTCCGGCTCCCAGGAGGGAGAGGGGCTGGGGGTGAGGGCTGGATCATGGCAAAAGAGCATGTTTGTGATCTGCTGATACTGAATCCGGCTTATTTGCCCCCGGTATCAGCGGGCGAGGAGACCTCGCCCCTACGGTTTACTGGGCTAGGAATCGGGATTGTCCAACTCGGATTTGGTATGAGGTTGGGTGGCGTGATCGCAGAACCCAAACAGCCCTAACGCCTCGGTAGGTGTTGGGTTCTGTTTGGCTGCATCCAACCTACGCTCATAACTTGGCCTTTTTAACCTCGACTTAACCAGAAGCCAAGATTTCGTTAATGTGAACTCAAACAGTTATTAACACGACCGGGGTAGCATACCCCCTGTAAACCGTAGGCCGTTTGACCCAGCCGCAGTCTGTTGTGTAAGGCTGAACTAGGTTTTGGTTGAGCTATCAAAGGGGAAATCGCTAAGGATTAATGTTTGTCTTTAGGGTGTTCCTTTGGTTCGCAAAATTCAAGGCACCTATCTGATTTTAAGAATATCTTAAAGAATGCTAAATGGCATTCTCATTGGTGCTTAAGGATGACCAAATCGAGCATTTTCTGAATGTTGTGGAATGGTCTTACGTCTGTGAAAGAGATGGGTGCTTGATTTAAGGAGGTTCTTAAGCCTCCATACTAAGCGCTAGTTAAATTCCGTTGAGTAGAGATAGATCAGACACGGATGGAGATCGGCGTGATAGGCATGGCTTAAACTTGAAGACGATCAGTGTTATATTTGGCTGAGCAAAAGCAGGATACTAGGATGTGATTGGCTTTTGAAATAGGCCATCATCGTTAATTTAGCCTAGGAACTGCTTCCCTGCGTTCAAGACAGCCCTAAGTTTGTCTGTTTGTATTGTGTTTTAGGTGAAACTGAGGAAGCTATGTTGTCCAATCGTTTATTTTCCGTTGGTCGTTCTGGTCTGCTATTAGCAGGTGTGTTGGGTCTGGTGGCCTGTGGTGGCGGCACCCAAACCGGGGGTGGCGCTACCGATACCACCACAGCAGCGGGCGGTTCTGACCTCACTGGGTCTGTGCTGGTGGATGGCTCCAGTACCGTGTTCCCCATCTCCGAGGCCATGGCCGAGGAATTTGGTAAGGCCAATCCGGGCGTGGCGGTCACCGTGGGCGTTTCCGGTACGGGCGGCGGCTTCAAGAAATTCTGCGCGGGCGAAACCGACATCAGCGGTGCCTCTCGCCCCATCAAGCAGGAAGAAATCGACCTGTGTAAAGCGGCTGGCATCGAATTCATTGAACTGCCCATCTCCTTTGATGGTCTCTCTGTAGTGGTACACCCCGACAACGAGTTCGCCCAGTGCCTCACCACCGACGAACTGAAGACCATGTGGGAACCCGCTGCCCAGGGCACCGTCACCAACTGGAACCAGATTCGAGCCGACTTCCCCGATCAGCCCCTTGGTCTGTTTGGCCCTGGTACCGACTCCGGTACCTACGACTTCTTCATGGAAGCGATTGGCGCTGACGGCGAAAGCCGGGGTGACTACACTGCTAGCGAAGACGACAACGTGATCGTGCAGGGTGTATCCACCGATCCCAATGGCCTGGGCTTCTTTGGCTTCGCCTACTACGTGGAAAACTCCGACCGTCTGAAGCTGGTGGAAATCGATGGCGGCACGGGCTGCGTGGCTCCCAGCCCCGAAACCATCGCCGACGGTAGCTACTCTCCCCTCTCTCGGCCTGAGTTCATCTACGTGAAGACCACCTCTCTGGCGGAAAACCCCGCTGTTCAAGCCTTTGTGGACTTCTACCTAGATATGGCCAACGCCTCCCTCATTGAAGAAGTGGGCTATGTGCCCCTGCCCGCCGACATCAATGCCAAGGTACAAGAGCGGGCCGCCAATGCGGTCACGGGTTCGGTGTTTGAGGGCGGCTCTGCTGTGGGCAAGAGCCTAGTGGATCTGCTCTAGTCGTTGTTCTTCGTGACGACCTCTAGTGCCAACCTAAACGGCTAGCGTTTATTGGTGTGAAAGGGGTCAGTGTTGTATCGCGCTGACCCCTTTTGCATTGGCCTAGCCGCCTATCTCTACCTTTCCCTATCGCCAAGAGATGACGCGATGACTACCAACCTTCCGCCCACAGGCCAGTCTGACCTGTGGAAGCCAAACCGAGCCTTGAGCAAGTGGAGCCAGCGGGCCATTGTGGCGCTGTTTGGTGTGTTTGCCTTTATCTCGGTGGCTACCACCATCGGCATTGTGCTGTCGCTATTGTTCGAGGCCGTTGAATTCTTTAAAGAAGTCCCCCTCTGGAATTTTTTGACCGATAAGCAGTGGACGCCGCTGTTTTCTAACCCGCAGTTCGGCATTTTTGTACTGCTCAGCGCCACCTTCCTCACCTCGATCATTGCCATCGTCGTGGCCCTGCCCCTGGGGCTGCTATCGGCCATCTACCTCAGTGAGTATGCCTCGCCGAAGCTGCGCCGCGTCCTCAAGCCTGCCCTAGAGATTTTGGCGGGGGTGCCGTCGGTGGTGTTTGGCTACTTTGCCCTGCTGTTGGTCACGCCATTTTTGCAGCTTTTTGTTCCGGGTCTTTCCGGCTTCAACGGTCTTAGTGCCGGGATTGTGTTGGGCATTTCCATCACGCCGCTGGTGGCTTCCCTCAGTGAGGATGCCATCTACGCCGTGCCGGATTCCCTGCGGAGCGGATCCTACGCCCTCGGCCTCACCAAGCGGGAAACCATCTTTGGGGTGGTACTGCCAGCGGCCTTGTCGGGGATTGTGGCCTCGGTCATCCTAGCGATTTCGCGGGCGGTGGGGGAAACCATGATTGTGTCCCTAGCCGCAGGGCAAAACCCCAATCTCACCCTCAACCCCTTCGTACCGATCATGACCATGACCGCCTACATTGTGCAGGTCAGCTTGGGCGACACCCCGGCGGGGTCCTTGGCCTACAAATCTATCTTTGCGGTGGGGATGACGCTGTTCCTCGTTACCCTCGTCTTCAACATCTTCAGCTTCTGGTACGTGCGTAAGTATAGGGAGACCTACGAATAATGACCTCTCTGTCGCCTCAACCCACGAAAATGGACAAGGGCTGGGACATCGACCAGGAAACCGCCCTTAGCGCCCTTAGCCGCCGCAAGCTGATTGACCAGGTGGTGAAGTACCTCTCCCTGGCCGCAGTGATTTTCTCCCTGGCGGTGCTGGCCATTCTGCTGATCGACGTGCTGATCGACGGTCTCCCCGTCATTAACTGGAACTTCCTCACCAGCTATCCCTCCCGACGGCCCGAAGAAGCGGGCTTGGTATCGGCCCTGGTGGGCACCATTTGGGTCATGGTACTCGTGGCTCTGTTTACCTTCCCCATTGGCGTCGGGGCGGGCCTTTTCCTAGAGGAATTTGTCTCCGATACCTGGTTTGCGAAGGCCATTGAGATCAACATCTCCAACTTGGCCGGGGTACCCTCGATTATCTACGGTCTGCTCGGTCTCCAGGTGTTTGTGCGGTTGATGTTCCCCATCACCCAGGGGCGCAGCATTCTGTCTGGGGCGCTCACCCTATCTCTGCTGGTGCTACCCATTGTGATCATCGCCACCCGCGAATCTCTACGGGCGATCCCCAACAGTCTGCGGCAGGCGGGCTTTGCCCTGGGGGCCACCCGTTGGCAGGTGGTACGTGCCCACATTCTGCCCCTGGCCTTTCCCGGCATTTTGACGGGGGTAATTTTGGCCCTATCCCGCGCCATTGGCGAAACGGCACCGCTGATCACCATCGGAGCCTTGACCTACATTCCCTTCCTACCAGAACTCTCCCTGCGCGGGTTACAAAGCCCCTTTACGGTGCTGCCCATCCAAATTTTCAACTGGGTATCTCGGCCTCAGCCCGCCTTCCACGCCCTATCTGCCGGGGCCATCATCGTGCTGATGGTGATTTTGCTGACGATGAACTCCCTAGCCATTTACCTGCGTAACCGCTTCCAAAAGTAGGGCCGTTTCCCACCCCTGAGAGAACCCACGACGTCTAACTGTAGAAATTTGGTCGCCATGATGTCAGAATCCATCAGTCAGTCTGGGCTTGATACCCCCGTTGAAGAAGCTACCCTGCGGGCCAAAAACGTCAACGTCTACTACGGCTCTTCCCTGGCCGTGCGCGATGTCAGCCTGGATATTTTCAAAAACGAAATCACCGCCTTCATTGGCCCCTCCGGCTGCGGCAAAAGTACCCTACTGCGCTGCTTCAACCGCACCAATGACCTGATCCCAGGGGCACGGGTGGACGGCAAAATTACCATGCACGGCAGCGACCTCTATGGCCCTGATGTAGATCCGGTCTACGTGCGCCGCCGCATTGGTATGGTGTTCCAAAAGCCCAACCCCTTCCCCAAATCGATTTACGAAAACATCACCTTCGCCGCCCGCATCAACGGTTACCAGGGCGACTACGACGAACTGGTGGAGCGCTCCCTTAAATCCGCCGCCCTCTGGGACGAAGTGAAGGACAAACTGAAGGACAGTGGTCTCTCCCTCTCCGGGGGCCAACAGCAGCGCCTCTGCATCGCCCGTGCCATCGCCATCGAGCCAGAGGTGATTTTGATGGACGAACCCTGCTCCGCCCTCGACCCCATCTCCACCCTCAAAATTGAGGAACTGATGCGGGAACTGGAGAAGTTCTACACCATCGTCATCGTCACCCACAACATGCAGCAGGCCCTGCGAATTTCCGACAAAACCGCCTTCTTCAACGCCGAGGCCACCGAATCCGGCGGCAAAGTGGGCTACCTAGTGGAATACGACGACACCGAAAAAATCTTCTCCGACCCTCGCGAAGACGCCACCCGCGACTACGTGCAGGGCCGATTCGGCTAACGGTTTCCTCCCCAGTTTCGTTCCTCCTTCAACGCAATTCGTTGCCCCTGCCGCCTGTTCCCCTAGGAGATGGGGTGTGGCAGGGGCTTTTTTGTCGGTCACAGCAGCCCGGTTTCTTCCCTTGACAACCACCCGTAGCTGCTAGCGATGCGGCTACGACCTAGGCCATGGGCTGGAAGTTGACGATGCGGGCGAAGCTGTCGGGTTCTAGGCTGGCTCCGCCGACCAGGGCACCGTCAATTTCGGGTTGGGCCATTAGTTCATCCACGTTGTTGGGTTTAACGGAACCGCCGTACTGGATGGTGACGTTGGGGTTGGTCAACAATTTGCGAATTTCGCCGATGACACGGTTGGCTTCTTCGGCTTCGCAGGTGTCGCCCGTGCCGATGGCCCAGATCGGTTCGTAGGCGATCACCAGATTATTTTGATCGACATCGACCAAGTCTTTTTCAAGCTGGGTGGCAATCACGGCCTCGGTTTCTCCGGCATCGCGCTGCTGTTTGGTTTCGCCCACGCAGAGGATGGGGATGAGGCCGCATTTTTGGGCTTGCTTCAGGCGTAGGTTAACGGTTGCGTCGGTTTCGCCAAAATACTGACGGCGTTCGCTGTGGCCCACGATCACGTAGCGCACCCCCAGTTCCCGCAGCATATCGCCAGAAATTTCCCCGGTGTAGGCTCCTTCGTCTTCCCAGTGGATATTCTGGGCACCGACCTTAATTCTGGCTCCGTGTAGGCTCTTAGACAGGGCACTGAGGGCGGTGAAGGGCGCACAGAGCACCACACTGCGATCCTCAGGGGTTTCGTTGAGCTGCCCTAAGAACTGCTTCAGAAACTCCAGGGTCTCCGCCTGGGTTTTGTACATTTTCCAGTTGCCAGCAAGAATAATTTTTCGCACGGTGTCTCAGGATTAAAGGGTTTGTCTATGAACTCGCATCATTGCATCCTACTAAGAAAGGCACCCTAGATCAAATTCCTGAACATCGAGGGGGTAGGGATTCGCTTCGTCCTCAGCGATCCCGTAAACCGAGGATTTCAGAGGCGGTTTGCTGGAGGAAAGCGGCATCCTCCGCTGACATGTCGGCTGGGCGGTAGACCAGGCCAACGGGGCTGACCTGCATCAGAAATCCATAGATCACACAGGCGGCGAGGTAGGTGCCGTAGACGGTGGGGTGGGCATCGCTCTCGGCCAGTACCAGATCCGGGCGGCTGCGCTGGGCGCGTTCAAAGGCAAGCCCGACGGGGACGACGTAAACCCCCAGGGTTTGGCCGAGGGCGCTGTAGGCGTTCCATAGGTTGCGGGTGGTGACACCTTTATCCAGGCTATCCTGTCGTTCCCAGGTCATCATTAGGATGGGTTCTGCGCCGCTTTGGCGAATTTCGCCGCTGAGTTTTTCGGCAAAGTCTGCGGAAAAGGACGGGTTGATCACCGGGAGCTGGCTTTGCTCCTGCAACACGACATGAGTCCACCCGCCCTCGCGGATGGCTCGTAGGGTGTCGGGGCTGTTCCAGTGGTCTTGCCAGGAGTAGTTGGGTTGGCTGACGCTGCCCGTTTGGAAGGTGCGGGTAAAGCCACTGAGGTGATAGTTGATGCCGTCGTTGTAGAAGGTCAAACTGTTGCCCACAAACAACACCCGAATCGGGCCTTCGGTGGGGGGCGGCAGGGTAATGGTGGGTTCGGCCTGGGGTCGCTGAAACTGGCAGGCCACGGTAACAAGGGCCACCAGGATCGCCAACATACAAAACTGGGCTATTGCCCTACCGTGGTGATGTCGGTCAGCCATAGCCCAGTCCTGGGTTAAGTGGAATGTCTTGAGCGTTAAGCATCGCCCAATTTACGAACCTTCTGCCCTCACCCTAAATCCCTCTCCCGCCTTGGGAGAGGGACTTTGAATATCCGGCTCCCCTTCTCCTATTTTGGGAGAAGGGGCTGGGGGATGAGGGCAGGAGTTTGCTGCATGGACGACGACTCCTAACGCGCCGCCGCCGCTGCCCGTGCTGCCGCTGCTTCATCGGGGTGGATGTTCAGACGGGTGAGGTTGACGCGGCCCCGACCGTCGATTTCGCGGACTTTGACGATCACCTCGTCGCCCACGTTCACCTCATCCTCCACCTTGGCGACGCGGTAGTCCGCCAGTTGGGAGATGTGGATCATGCCCTCTTGACCGGGCATAAATTCGACGAAGGCACCGATGGGAATCACCCGCATCACCGTGCCCACAAACACGTCGCCAGCGGAGGGCTTGAAGACGATGGCTTCGATCATAGACTTCGCCTGCCGCGCCTTTTCCCCAGACAGACAGGATACGGTGACGGTGCCGTCGTCGTTGATGTCTACCTTGGCTCCGGTTTGCTCGGTGATGGCCTTGATCTTCTTGCCGCCGGGGCCGATCACCATCCCGATCATTTCGGGGTCGATCTTGAAGGTGATCAACTGCGGCGCATACTTCGACATCGTGGTGCGGGGGGTGTCGATGGTGGCCAGCATTTTCTCCAGTATGTGCAGGCGGGCGGGCTTGGCCTGGTTAATGGCTTCGGCGATCACCTTGATGGGCAGTCCGGTGATTTTCATGTCCATTTGCAGGGCGGTGATACCGCTGTCGGTACCTGCCACCTTAAAGTCCATGTCGCCCAGGAAGTCTTCGATCCCCTGAATATCAGTGAGGATGCGCACTTCGTCGCCTTCCTTAATTAGGCCCATGGCGGCACCGCTGACGGGCTTGGTGATCGGAACCCCGGCATCCATCAAGGAAAGCGTAGAACCGCAGACGGAACCCATGGAGGTAGAGCCGTTGGAGGACAGCACCTCAGACACCACCCGAATCACGTAGGGGAAGTCCTCTTTAGGAGGCAGCACGGGCACTAGGGCACGTTCGGCTAGGGCACCGTGGCCAATTTCCCGCCGACCGGGGGAGCGCATGGGCCGCGTCTCACCCACGGAGTAGGGGGGGAAGTTGTAGTGGTGCAGGTAGCGCTTTTCTTCGTCGGGGTGCAGGTCGTCCATCATCTGGGCGTCGCCGGGAGTGCCGAGGGTGACAACGGACATCACCTGGGTGAGCCCCCGCTGGAACAGCCCCGTCCCGTGGACGCGCTCCGGTAGCAGACCCACCTGGCAGTAGATGGGGCGCACCTCGTCCAACTTGCGGCCATCGACGCGAACTTTCTCGTCAATAATTTGCTGACGCATCAGCTTTTTAGTGACGGATTTGTAGGTGTTGCCGAGGGCTTTGCCGTTGGCGGCTACGGCCACTTTCACGGGATGATCTTCTTCTAGCCCGTCGATGGTCGTCACCAGTTCGGCCTTAATGGCGTCTAGCTTTTCGTCCCGCTCCGGCTTGGTGAGGCTAAACTGCTTCAGCACCTCTTTAATGGCGGCACTGGTCTTTTCTTCGATGAAGGTGGCCAGGGTGGGATCGGTTTCCGGTTCCGGCTCCTTGACGATCTCGATGCCCAGTTCCTTGATCAGGTCGAGTTGGGCCTGGATCAGGTCTTGCACCACCTCATAGCCAAAGTCAATGGCTTCGATCATGTCGGCTTCGGGCAGTTGGTTGGCCCCGGCTTCCACCATGATCACACCGTCGGGAGAACCCGCCACAATCAGATCCAGGTCGCCATTTTCCACTTCCTTATAGGTGGGGTTGATGACAAAATCGTCGCCCACGAGGCCCACGCGCACCGCTGCCATCGGCCCATTGAAGGGAATTTTGGCCAGCAGCACCGCCACAGAAGCGCCCGTTGCCGCCAGCACATCGGGGGGCACCTGCTCATCCATGGAGAGGGTGGTGGCCACAATTTGAATGTCGTCCCGCAGCCATTGGGGGAACAGGGGCCGCATGGGGCGGTCGATCAAACGGCTAATCAGCGTCGCCCGCTCCGGCGGACGACCCTCCCGACGCAAAAAGCCACCGGGGATGCGTCCGGCGGCGTAGAGGCGTTCTTCGTAATCTACCAATAGGGGCAAAAAGTCGATTCCTTCGCGGCCTGCGGCACGGGTGGCCGTCACCAAAACGGCGGTCTCCCCCGACTGCACCAGCACCGCACCCCCCGCCTGGGGAGCCAGCAACCCGACCCGCAGCTTAATGTCCCGGCCATCAAAGGATATTGATTTTTCAATTTCTTGCATTGACTTTCTTCGTCCTTCTCGCTAGTTTCAGCGTCTTTGTACGTTCTTTTGCCTGATCCTAGCACTGATGGCCCTTTTGGCCCCCCGACGCCGCCCCCCAGAGACCAAATTAAGAGAAAGACTTAAGGTTTGCTCAACAACCTTAACTTCAGTGGGTGCCCTCAGTCGGCACGTTCATCCCAGGCGGTCGGCAAACTGTAGATCAATATCGCGGTTTGTGCCCCTCTGTCCCGATTTTGCGGTGGGACTCAAATCACCTTCCGATGACCTTACGGATCGGCAAGCCAAAATGCAGGAGTACCTCGACAATGGCCTACAACTGGGCTGGCTGATTGACCCAGAACAACGACAGGTTGAAATCTATCGTCTGGGGCAACCTGTGGAGTGTTTAACTCATCCCAAAACCCTCTCCGATGAAACAGGATTACCCGGATTAAAATAAGTGACCCAGAGTATTAGACCGGAGTTGCCAGAAAAGGACGAACATAGCCTAGGTAGGTATCGGCATCTTCCAGCATGGGGAAATGCCCGGTTTTCTTAACGAGGGCGTACTGGATGTTGGGATTTAGATCAGCGGCTTTCTCACCGAGGGGAGCCGGGGTAATTTGGTCGAATTCCCCGGACACCAGCAGCGTGGGCACCGAAATTTTGGCAAATTCCACGGGCATTACCTCGGTCGCGAGTTTACTGACGGAGGTAAAAATGGTGCCGAGGGCAGTGTCGTAGTCGGCGTTGAGGAAGTCTTCTAAAAAGGCGATTTTTTCGGCGGCGGGGATGGGTTTATGGAGGAATCGCGCCATGAAAAAGCGGGGAGCCAAAGGAATTTTGCCAAGCCACTGGGGACGAAAGGCCACCACATAACCGCCAAAGCGATAGAAGGCATCGAAAGCGGCTTTGTCGTATTCAAAAATGCCGTTGCAGGTGAGGATAGCTTGCTCAACTCGCTGGGGATAGCGGTTCAAAAAGTAGACCGCGACGGAGGCTCCCATGGAGTGGGCGTTGATGGAGACCTTGGCAAGACCGAGGGTGTCTAGCAGAGCGGCCAAATCATCGGCAAAGGTTTCTAGCTCATAGCCCCGTGCTTTTTGGGCGTCCACTTGGTCTGATGCAATGACGGAACGGCCAAAGCCGCGCATATCGTAGAGCAGGCAGTCATAGTCCTGGGAGAGCGCCTCGGCGGTGCTGCGCCAATAGCGAGCCGACCCAGCCCAGCCGTGGACAAACACCATAACGGGTTTAGAGGAATCCGCAGGGCGCGGCGTCTTTGTCCCCACCCACTCATAGTAATGATCGACCTGGTTGACCTGAACGTAGGGCATGGCTAGGCCGACTCAGGGGTGGGGATGGAGGAGGGATGCAGCAGCAAATCCGCCGTAGAGCGCTGTTCCACCATTTCGCGAGTAATCATGCAGCGCTTCAGGTCTTTGCGGGAGGGCAGTTCGTACATCACATCCAGCATCAATTCTTCGATGATGCCGCGCAGGGCACGGGCTCCGGTCTTGCGGCGATAGGCTTCTCGCGCAATGGCTGTGAGGGCGTCGGGCTTGAATTCTAGCTGCACGTTGTCCATCCGCATCAGCTTTTGGAACTGCTTCACTAGGGCGTTCTTCGGCTCGGTGAGGATAGCCACTAAGGACTCTTCATCCAGGGGTTCGACCACCGTAGTGGCGGGAATCCGGCCAATAAATTCAGGGATGAGGCCAAATTTCACCAGATCGTCTGGCTCTAGGTTTTGCAACACGTCCGCCGCCCGTTTTTCGCGGGAAACCTGGGTTTCGCCGGGTTGCACAAAGCCGATGGACTTCTTGCCGATGCGCTGCTCCACGATTTTTTCCAGCCCCACAAAGGCTCCACCGCAGATAAACAAAATATTGCTGGTGTCGATCTGGATGCAGTCTTGGTAGGGATGTTTGCGGCCTCCCTGGGGCGGCACGTTGGCGACGGTGCCCTCCAGCATTTTTAGCAGGGCTTGCTGTACGCCTTCCCCAGAGACATCGCGGGTGATGGAGGGATTTTCGCTCTTACGGGCAATTTTGTCGATTTCGTCGATGTAGATGATGCCGCGCTGGGCCTCTTCCACATCGAGATCGGCCACCTGCAATAGGCGCAGCAGGATGTTTTCCACGTCCTCACCTACGTAACCCGCTTCCGTGAGGGTCGTAGCATCGGCAACGGCAAAGGGCACATCCAGAATCCGGGCCAGGGTTTGGGCCAGCAGGGTTTTGCCGCAGCCCGTGGGGCCAATCAGCAAAATGTTAGATTTTTGCAGCTCGATGGTATCGTCAGTGGACTCGCCCTCCAGGCTTTGGAGGTAGCTGAGGCGCTTGTAGTGGTTATAGACCGCCACAGACAAGACTTTCTTGGCCTCATCCTGACCGATGACATGCTCATCAAGATATTTCTTAATTTCCCTGGGCTTGGGAATTTGGCTCAGGGAGATGGGGGAGGAGGTTCGAGGGCGTTCGCTGGTGGCCATTTCTCGCCGGGGGACGGGTTGGGGGGCGGTCGCTCCCGCATCGAATAACTCCTCGTCTAGAATTTCATTGCACAGGTCAACACATTCGTCGCAGATGTAGACCCCCGGCCCCGCAATGAGTTTGCGCACCTGCTCTTGGGACTTGCCACAAAAGGAGCACTTGAGATGGGAGTCGTACTTAGACATATCTGTGACCCTAATGAAGTGCAGTCATTGCAGGAGGACTGGACAGGGAATGCTGCTCCACCACGCTATCAATCAACCCATATTGCTTGGCATCTTCCGCCGACATATAGAAGTCCCGCTCGGTGTCGGCTTCTACGCGCTCGATGGGTTGCCCTGTATGGTACGCGATCAACTCGTTCAAACGGTTCTTATGGTAAAGAATTTCCTTGGCCTGGATGGCAATGTCCACCGCTTGCCCCTGGGCACCGCCGAGGGGTTGGTGAATCATAATCCGAGAACTGGGCAGCGACAACCGCTTACCCTTGGCCCCAGCGCAGAGCAGGAACGCTCCCATACTCGCGGCTAGGCCAAAGCAAATGGTGACGACATCGGGGCGAATTTGCTGCATGGTGTCGTAGATGGCCATGCCTGCCGTGACGGATCCACCTGGGGAATTGATGTAAATCTGTACATCTTTTTCGGGATCCTCAGCGTCCAGATATAGCAGTTGGGCCACGATGGAATCGGCCACTTCCCCCGTAACTGGGGTGCCCAAAAAGACAATGCGCTCACGGAGAAGCCGAGAGTAAATGTCAAAGGCGCGCTCTCCCCGACCGGATTGCTCGACGACGACGGGCAGCATGTTCTGCAACTGATTGAGGCTGGCAGCGGTAGAACTCAAACTCGTAATCAACCTGTGATCAATGTTCGATGCAATCATAGTGGGTTTGCGGAATATTTCAAGGGTCAGGGGCAAATTAGGGCCATGGGCGATGGTTGCCGCCTCTGGGATCAACACATCTCCCCTATGGTCATTATGCCCCAAAACCCAAGGGCTACCCCGGTGGGGATGGATCTGGCTCAAAAACTAAGGCCAGACCTTCCCCCAGCTAGGCTAACCTTACTCGGCGGCGGTGGCGTCCACATCCACCACGGCGTTTTCCGCCGCGACGTCTTCCGGCTCGTCGGCATCTGCCGCTGCTTCTTCGTCAGCCTTCTTCAGGCTCCCTTCGGGCACCAGTTCCACGGTGTTCACCCCTTCCAACCAGGTGAGGATTTTCTCCTGAAGCAGTTCTTCCTTCAGCACCTGCACCAGCCGTTCGGGATCGATTTGGTTCACGTCCTCAATTTCGGCCATGGTTTCTTCCACCTTGGCTTCCAGGGCGTCGTCATCCACGCTGATCCCTTCCTGCTTAGCCACTTCGCCCAGGGCCAGGGTGCGCTTCAGGCGATCCACCGCTTCGGGACGGGCCTGTTTCCGCATGTTGTCCACAATTTCGCGGGTCAGCAGTTTGTTCACGTCAATGCCCTGGCGGCTGAACTGCATGATGGTTTGGGTGAGCAGAAAGTCCACTTCCCGCTGAATCAGGGTGTTGGGGATTTCAGCGTCTAGGTGTTCCACCAGGGCGTTGATCAGCGCCTCATTTTTGTTGGTTTGGGTGCGGTCGGTGGCCTCTTTGGTGTAGCGCTCTTCCAGGGAAGCCCGCAGTTCGGCGATGGTCTCGTACTCGCTGACCTCCTGGGCAAAGTCATCGTCGAGATCCGGCAGTTCCTTCTCCTTAATTTCCTTCAGGGTGATGGAGAACAGGGCGGGCTTCCCAGCAAGGTCGGGCTGGGAGTAATCGTCGGGGAAGGAAATTTCCAAATCTTTGGATTCCTCTAGGGCCATGCCAGCAATGCCTTCGATGAACCCAGGGATGAAACGGCCCTCGGACAGTTCCACTTGGAAATCCTCGGCGGAACCACCTTCAAAGGCTTCCCACTCGCCAGATTCGTCCTGCACCTTGCCCACAAAGTCAATTACGGCAATATCGCCCATCTGGGAAGGACGATCCTCCACGGGTACCAGGGTGGCTAGGTTGCTTTGGTAGCGCTCCAGAGTCTTATCCACCTGCTCCAGGTCGGGCAGAATTTCCTCCGCCTGAACGGTGAGATCCTTATACTGCTTCAGGGTGACGCGGGGAGGCACATCCACGGAAACCTGAAGGGTCAGCCCTTGGGTGGGTTCGTACTGGCTAAGCAGCGCCTCAAAGTCAGACTTGAGCTGGTAGTTGCCGATAGCGTCGATGTTTTCTTGTTTGATCGCCTGATCCACCGCCGACTGCACCAATTCCTCTAGCACCGCCGCCTTAAATTGGGGAATACCTACCCGTTGCAAAAATACGGGCTTGGGCACCTTGCCCTTACGAAAGCCAGGAATATTGATGGTGCGCATCATTTGCTGGAGCACCTTGTCGTAGGTCTTCTGAGACATCTCTGAAGGGATTTCAATCTCTAGACCAACTTGGCTGTCGGGCAATACTTCCTGGATAACTTTCATGGGGTCTGCTGCTAAAAAAATGACGCAATTAATAAGCATACTCCAAAGGCAAGCCCCTATTCTGTATGAAGACAGGATTCAAAAGCGCTGACCAATGGGGCGCAGATGCTACCATCAGCGGATAGGCTTGTTTAGGAACATTTAAAGAAAACGGGAGAACGGCTGTGGCTAACGGGTTAAATGTCGCTGTTTTGGGAGCCACCGGAGCGGTGGGGGCCGAGCTTTTGGCCCTTTTGGAACAGCGTGCTTTTCCCGTGAAAACCCTGAAGCTGCTGGCCTCCTCCCGGTCGGCGGGCACCCAGATTCCCTTTATGGGCGAAACCCTGACGGTGGAAGCCCTGGGCGAGGGCGCGTTTGACGGCGTGGATTTGGTGCTGGCCTCGGCGGGCGGGTCGATTTCCAAAGAGTGGCTACCCAAGGCCGCAGCGGCGGGGGCCGTTTCCATCGACAACTCCAGCGCCTTCCGCATGGATCCCACCGTTCCCCTGGTGGTGCCAGAGGTGAACCCAGAGGCCACCTACCAGCACCAGGGCATCATCGCCAACCCCAACTGCACCACCATTTTGATGTCCCTGGCCCTGTGGCCCCT
This sequence comes from Phormidium sp. FACHB-1136, assembly GCF_014697375.1. Taxonomy (GTDB): domain Bacteria; phylum Cyanobacteriota; class Cyanobacteriia; order Phormidesmidales; family Phormidesmidaceae; genus Nodosilinea. The sequence goes on along the minus strand of NZ_JACJRS010000002.1, from coordinate 86,798 downwards.
GCATCAGGTACGGCCCATCCAGCGGCTGGTGGTGTCCACCTACCAATCCGCCAGCGGGGCCGGGGCACGGGCCATGGAGGAAGTGAAGCGCCAAGCCCAGGCGATTTTGAACGGCGAAGAACCCGTGGCCGAAGCCTTCCCCTATCCCCTCGCCTTTAACCTGTTCCCCCACAACTCGGAACTTAACGAGTTGGGCTACTGCCAGGAAGAGATGAAAATGGTGAACGAGACCCGCAAGATTTTTGGGTCTCCTGATTTACGCATTTCAGCCACCTGTGTGCGGGTTCCCGTACTGCGTGCCCATTCCGAAGCACTGAACATTGAGTTTGGCTCGCCCTTCCCCGTGGCCGAAGCCAAGCAATTGCTGAGCCAAGCCCCCGGAGTGAAGGTGGTGGAAGACTGGAGCCGCAACTACTTCCCTATGCCCATTGAAGCCAGCGGCCAGGATGACGTGTTGGTGGGGCGGATTCGCCAAGATCTCTCCAATCCCAACGCCCTAGAGCTTTGGCTCTGCGGCGACCAAATTCGCAAGGGCGCGGCCCTCAATGCCGTCCAAATTGCGGAATTGCTCACCGTCAAGACTGGGGTTGCGGCCACGGCCACGGCCTAGGGCACGGCTCTGGGAATGTTTGCGGGAACGGCCCAAGGATAATCCGGGATAAACTGCGGGGATTCCCATCCTGAGATTTTCGGCTAAATTGGTATAATCCAAACGTCAGGCGGGATGCGTCCTGCCCTTAAACCAGAGGACAGTAAATTCGAGTGGTATATTTCGGCAGAGTGCTTACGGCCATGGTGACGCCATTCTCCCAGGATGGCTCCGTCGATTACGCGATGGCCGAACGTCTGGCGGATCACTTGGTCAACCACGGTAGCGATGGGCTGGTGGTGTGTGGTACCACGGGCGAATCGCCGACCCTGACCTGGGATGAGGAATATCAACTGTTCCAGGCGGTGAAGCAGGCCGTGGGCGGTCGGGCCAAGGTGGTGGCGGGGACGGGCTCCAACTCCACCCACGAAGCGATAGAAGCCACCCAAAAGGCCAGCCACCTGGATCTCGATGGGGCGCTTCAGGTGGTGCCCTACTACAACAAGCCTCCCCAAGAGGGGCTCTACCAGCACTTCCGACACATTGCGGAGGCGGTGCCCGACCTGCCGATCATGCTTTACAACATTCCGGGACGGACGGGGTGCAACCTCGCCGTGGAGACCGTGGCGCGTCTGGCGGAGGTTGACAATATCCTAGCAATCAAGGAAGCTAGCGGTAGTCTAGATCAGGTCAGCCAAATTCGCTGCCATACCCCCGCCGACTTTCTGATCTATTCCGGCGATGATTCCCTCACCCTGCCGATGCTTTCGGTGGGTGGCTGTGGAGTGGTGAGCGTAGCCAGCCATCTGGTGGGTGATCATATCCAGCGCATGGTTCAAGCCTACGAATCGGGCCAAGTTCATCAGGCCACCGAGATTCACCTCAAACTATTGCCCTTGTTTAAGGCGCTGTTTGTAACAACAAATCCAGTTCCAGTGAAGGCAGTACTGGTAAAACAGGGTTGGAATGTGGGCTCTGTGCGACTGCCCCTCTGTCCCGCCGGGGATGATGTGTTGTCCCTCCTAGACCAAGTCTTGCAACCCTTAGACCTAGATTAAGTCTTGGATTTAAGTCTTAGATTGCGTTCGTCCTAATTCCTAGGTCAGCCTTACCCTTCAGGCGATGACTCGATAAAGCTCTTCCAGACCATCCACCTTGTCCAACAACTCAATCCTACTGACTATTGACCTCCTTGACCATCGTCTATTCAGTGTCGCCTACCGTAGCTCTCGTACCTTTTGATCGATAACCTTGTCCTTTCCCCGTAACTTCTAAACATTCTGACGTTGTTTTCTACTACTTTTCCTAGGATTTCTCCTCTATGCGTTGTTGCGTTTTACCCTTTTTCCCCATCGCCATCGCCATCAATACCGTCTGAGCCAGCCCCGATCTCCCCTTGTTTGAGGGATCGACGATGATTGCTGGCCCCAGCCCTCCCCTCGCGACTCCCTCCCCACCGTCGAGCCAGCGGTTTTTCCGGTTAGCCATCCGTTCTAGGGATAGGTCATCTCTGCAAGGCCCGACGCCCTAGACCATCCCACCTATTTTTAGCTTTTCAGTTCTGTTTTCTACTTACGAGACGATTCTTTATGACAGCCAAACAAAATCAGTCAGCCCTCAAAATTGTTCCCCTCGGTGGGCTGCACGAAATCGGCAAAAACACCTGCGTGTTTGAGATCAACAACGAAATTATGTTGCTCGATGCCGGACTGGCCTTTCCCACCGACGGGATGCACGGGGTGAACATTGTGCTGCCCGATGTCACCTACCTGCGGGAAAACCGCGACAAAATCAAGGGCATGATTGTCACCCATGGTCACGAAGACCACATCGGCGGCATTGCCTTCCACCTCAAGCAGTTTGATATTCCAGTGATCTACGGCCCCCGCCTCGCCATGGCCCTGCTGGAGGACAAGCTGGAGGAGGCCGGGGTGGCCGACCGCACGGAACTGCGCCAGGTGCGCCCCCGCGAAACGGTGCGGGTGGGCAACTCATTTTTGGTGGAGTACATTCGCAACACCCACTCCATCGCCGATAGCTGTTCGGTGATTATCCACACCCCCGTGGGCGTGGTGGTGCATACGGGCGACTTCAAATTTGACTTTACTCCCGTGGATGGCGAAACCTTTGATATCCAACGGCTAGCGGAAGCCGGGGAACGGGGCGTCCTGTGTCTGATTAGCGACTCCACCAATGCGGAACTGCCCGGTCACACCCCTTCGGAGCGGTCGGTGTTCCCCAACCTGGATCGGGAGTTTGCCAAGGCGGAAGGTCGGCTGTTTGTCACTACCTTCTCCTCCTCGGTGCATCGGGTCAACATGATTTTGGAACTGGCCCAAAAGCACAACCGCAAGGTGTTTGTGGTGGGCCGCTCCATGCTGAACGTGATCGCCCATGCGCGGGATTTGGGCTATATCAAATGCCCGGAAAGTCTGTTTTTGCCCCTGCGCAACCTGGGCCAAACCGCCGACGAAAACGTGCTGATCCTCACTACGGGCTCCCAGGGCGAACCACTCGCGGCCCTCACCCGCATTGCCGAAGACTCCCACCGCCAGCTCAAAATTAAGCGGGGGGATACCGTGGTGTTCTCCGCCAACCCCATCCCCGGCAACACCATCGCCGTGGTCAACACCATCGACAAGCTGATGATGCGCGGGGCCAAGGTGGTCTACGGCAAAGATAAGGGCATCCACGTCTCTGGCCATGGTTCCCAGGAAGACCACAAACTGATGCTGGCCCTGACCAAGCCCAAGTATTTTCTGCCCGTCCACGGTGAGCACCGGATGCTAGTGAAACATGCTGAAACCGCTCAAAGCATGGGGATTCCGGCGGAAAACATGGTGATTATCCAAAACGGCGATATGGTCGAGTTGGATCCGTCCGGCATTCGTGTGGCCGGGAAGGTGCCCTCCGGTATTGAGCTGGTGGATTCCTCCCGCGTGGGTGTGGTGGGCCGCGACATTCTGAAAGACCGTCAACAACTCGCCGAAGATGGCGTTGTCACCATCGCCGCCACCATTGGCGACAACGGCAAACTGCTGGCAGGGCCAACGGTGCAACTGCGTGGCGTGGCCCACAGCGTCAACCCAGAGCGATTCCAAAAGGCGGTACAGCAAGTACTGGAGCAGGTGCTAGAAACCCACGGGTCTGAACTGATTGTGAAGGGCCAAAAGGGGCAGTCCACCGTCGATTGGGACGGCCTCAAGGGCTTGATGGATCGGGATCTGCGTCGGCTGCTGCGCCGTGAACTGGATAAGCGCGACCCGCTGCTGATTCTGCTGCTGCAAGGTACCGCCGCCGAGCCCCAAGCCAAACGGGGCCGTAGCCCGGTCGCCGCGTCGGCCTCCTAAATCCCCCCAGCCGCCATCGATGGAAACCCCGTCGGTGGCGGTTTTGTTTGGGGCACTGGGGCAATTTTCTCGGATTCTCCCTACAAAGATCCGCAGTTATATGCTATGGGCAAGCCTTAACGCTATAATGCATCTAAACAAGACCAAGTGTGCTTAGACGGATAGCACATGGCAAGTGTTTAGGTGGCTATCAGTCCTTAGCCCTGGGCGCTTCAGTTAAGAGCTCTTGTGTAGGTTTGCCGTTCCAACGCCTGTTCTGGCATCGCCAAGAATTCTCGAAGTGCCTCGGTGGCCCAGAGTGACCCCGGTGTGCCCTGCAATGTCATCGTCGTAGCCAGTGCTAGGGCGGTTGTGACAGTGGAACCCTTGCAATCTCGTTTTCCCCGATCTGGATGGAGTATTTCGGTAGGCTCTGTGGGTCTCGCGGCTTCATTCCCAGTGAAAGTTTTGCATTTTATCCGCCCTAGTGAGCGTTGTATGAGGAATTTGAATGCCGAAGCAGATTGTTATTGCTGAGCAGAATCGGATCGCTGCGGTTTTCTCGGAAGATCAGATTCAGGAATTAATTGTGGCCACCGGGAGCCACCAGGTCAGCGATATTTATTTAGGCACCGTTGAGAATGTTCTGCCCGGTATTGACGCCGCCTTCGTCAACATTGGCGACAGCGAACGCAACGGGTTTATGCACGTCACCGACCTCGGCCCCCTGCGGCTGAAGAAAATGGCGGGTTCCATCACCGAACTGGTGGCCCCCCAGCAAAAGGTGCTGGTGCAGATTATGAAGGAGCCGACGGGCAACAAAGGCCCCCGGCTCACGGGCAATATTTCCCTACCTGGTCGCTACCTGGTGCTGATGCCCTATGGTCGGGGGGTGAACCTATCCCGTCGCATTCGCAGCGAAAATGAGCGCAACCGCCTGCGGGCCTTGGCGATTTTGATCAAACCCGCTGGCATGGGTCTGCTGGTGCGTACCGAGGCCGAGGGCATCAGCGAAAACGCCATCATCGAAGACCTGGAAACCCTGCAAAAGCAGTGGGAAAGTATCCAGCAGCAGGCGCTTTCTACCCGCCCGCCCGCCCTGCTCAACCGCGATGATGACTTTGTTCAGCGGGTGTTGCGGGATACCTATAATTCAGATGTCAACCGCATTGTGACCGACTCTAGTTCCGGCCTAAAGCGGGTGAAGCAACACCTCTCTAGCTGGAGCGATGGCCAAATCCCTAACGGTGTGTTGATTGACCAACACCGGGAACGGGTTTCCATTCTGGAATATTTCCGAGTCAATGCGGCCATCCGGGAAGCCCTAAAACCTAGGGTAGATCTGCCCTCCGGTGGCTACATCATCATCGAACCGACCGAAGCGTTGACGGTGATCGACGTGAACTCCGGTTCCTTCACCCGATCTGCCACCGCCCGCGAAACGGTGCTGTGGACAAACTGCGAAGCCGCCACGGAAATTGCCCGTCAACTGCGCCTCCGCAACATTGCTGGGGTGATTATTGTTGACTTCATTGATATGGATTCGCGGCGGGATAAGCTGCAAGTCCTCGAACATTTCAGCAAAGCCCTGCGGTCGGATAAGTCTCGGCCCCAGATTTCCCAACTGTCGGAACTGGGCTTGGTGGAACTGACCCGCAAACGCCAAGGCCAAAATATCTACGAACTGTTTGGTCGCCCCTGCCCTACCTGTAGCGGCCTAGGCCACTTGGTGCATTTGCCCGGTGCCCACCCCACGGAGGACGAACCTGGACTGACTCCTGTGATTCCGTCCTACCCCAGTGCCCGGTCGGAGAGTAGCTGGACACCTGCCCTGCGGGAATCGCAACTGGATGGATTAGGCACCCAGTCTGATTTGCAGGAGTTGGATTTAATCAACCATCCCAGCTATCAGGACAAGCTGAATAAGGGGAACCGTCGCCGTCGCCGTCGGGAGCCACTGCCCAGCCGCAGTACCAGCAAAGAAGCGCCCATTCCTCGCGAAGCGCTGCCCAGTACGCCTAAGGATATTCCCAGTCCTGTGGCGGATTTTGCGCCCATGGCCGATAGCCCCGCTGAAGAGGAAAAGCCTGCCGCTCGGACCAGCCGCAGCCGAACCGGGGGACGCCATGACAAGAAACCCTCGACGCCGCCCCAGGTGATCACGGTGGAAATGACCTCCGACGAACAGCGGATCTACGCCATGATGGGGATTTCCCCCATCGTCTTGGCCCATGGAGAAACCATCCTTGATCCACGCAACGTGACCATTGCCGTTCGAGCGCCGGGGGAAAGTGCGGCGGTAGACCCGGTCGCCACCCTCGGCGTTGTCGCATTGCCCCAGGAAGAAGCACCTGCCACAATGGCCGATCCTGAACCTGTCGCTCAGGTGGATGCCCCATCCATGGGGACCGGCAAACCTGTTCCTAGCAAGATGCCCATTAAGGTGCAGCGGACGCCCGAAGTAGCGCCAGTGCCCACGATGGTGTCCGACCCGGTGATCTCCCCGGTGGAGGAGCTGCCCCCTGTCGTTGAAGCTGCCGACCATGGTGATGCCCCTGCTGCGGAGGGCGATACCGTGCGTCGTCGTCGCCGCCGTCGTCCTTCGGCGAGTGGCAACGGAACGGATGAGTAGTTCCATTGCAGGGGGTGGCCAGTTCACGGATTGTGGGCGTAGGACACCCCCTGGGGAAATCCAGACCCTGATTGCCGGGGTAGATGAGGTCGGTCGAGGGGCGCTGTTTGGTCCTGTGGTGGCGGCGGCGGTGATTTTGTCTGAATCGGCAGTGGCAGAACTGCAAGCGCTGGGGGTAACGGATAGCAAACGCCTCAGCCATCCGCGACGGTTACACTTGATCGAACCCATTCAAACCCGGTCAATCGCCTGTGCCATTGGCTATGCCTCGGTGCATGAGATTGATCGGATCAATATTTTGCAGGCGTCCTTGCTGGCGATGCATCGCGCCGTTGGCCGTTTGTCCCCAGCCCCAACCCTGTGCCGGATAGATGGCAACCAGGCAATTCCCCAGCTAGGGATTCCTCAGCAGACGGTAATCAAAGGAGACCAGACCGATACCGCCATCGCCGCTGCCAGTATTTTGGCCAAGGTATGGCGCGATCAGTTGATGGTGCGCCTAGATCGCCGCTATCCCGGTTATGGCTTGGCCAAACACAAGGGTTACGGCAGTGCTGAACATCGGCGGGCGATCCAAACCCTAGGGCCAACGCGACAACACCGCCAGTCTTTCCGAGGCTGTCAGCTTTCATTAGACATCTAGCCTTCTAGTTTCGTGCCACTCTGCTGGGGTTCGATCCGTTCACCACCAAGGGGCAGGGGCTACCATCGTTGGCTTCGGGGGGGATGAGCGCCACCACATGGGGTACGGGGCGAGGAGTATAGCCCACCAAGGATTCACCCTCAAAGGCTAGGGACGTGCTAGCGCCAGAATCCAGCATGACCGCATCGCGCAATCCAGCCTCATGCAGCAGTTGCCCTAGTTGAACAGAGTCCACCATGGTGTGGGAGACCCCAATCACAGGGTAGCCGTCTCGATGAATGCCCCAAAAAGCCCGATGACGCTCAGCATCAAAGTCGAATAAGGTGCCAAAGCTTTCAGCCGATTGAGCCTCTCCGTCCTTCACTAGCCAAGCTGCGGCGACAAAGGCATCGGTCACACCGGGTAGTTCACGATATACCCCCGCCAAGGTGTTGTGCTGATTGGCCTCGAAGGGCGTAAATCGCACTTGATCTGGCGAAATTAACACGAGGGGACGGCCATTCAGCAAGGGGTTTTCGCTGGCATTGCCTGGGATAAACTTGCGGCTGCTCTGGCTCAGTACCGGGCCAATCATCACGTTGGAGTCCAGGTATTTAAGGGAGAAAAAGCCCCCGTCCACAGCACCGATGGCGTTGGTACCCGTTAAAATTTCCGGCACTTGGTAGCGGCTGTTGGCATGGATAGTCACGGGACGCCCCCCACTGATGAGGGTTAAGGTGTTTTGGCCAACCTCGTAGCGTTCCCGCTCCACGGGCGTTTGAAAATTGAAGTGGTTGTCCTCCTGGGCGACGAGTTGGGTTTCCCGCTGCGGCGATGGCCTAGATATCGTGATGGGTGGTACCTCGTCGGACTCTCCACCCCAGGCTCGCCTCAGCAGGGTTGGCAAGTTGGACTGCCCAAACCGCTCAATCGCCAGCAGTGATTCCGAGGCTCCCGCAAATTGTTCGTTGCTTTGGCGCATGGTAAACGCCGCCAGATAGCCCGCATCCGCCGCCGCCTGGGCCACCCGTTCGTCGTAATGTCCGGCGGGATAGCTGAAATAATGGACGGGCTGGCCGATCATTGCCTCCAAGCGCCGCTTCGATTCCGTCATTTCGTAGGTGAGATCGGCGTCGTTAAACTCGCGCAGGTCGGGAGGATGGGTGACGCTGTGGGAGGCAATGGTAATCAGCGGGTCAGCGGCCATTTCCTTCACCTGATCCCAGGTCAGGGTAGACCGCCCCACAATGTCGCCATCCACCTTACCGGGGAAGACAAAGAAAACCCCCGGCATTTGGTACTTCTGCAACAGCGGGAAGACGTGCTCGTAGTGTCCGGCATAGCCATCATCGAAACTCAGCACCACGGGCTTTTCTGGGAGGGGCGCACCCGTCCGCAAATGCTGCATGAGTTGGTCGAGGCTAATCGCCGTGAAGCCGTTTTCCTTGAGGGTTTTTAAGTGGTCTTCAAACTGTTCAGGCACCAGGTCAAAAAAGACTTCGGGCTCTGACAGCACATCGTGATACATCAGAATCGGCACCCGCGCTTGGGTGGCCTGGGGGTGAATGTCTGGCCAAGCCACCACTCCAAGCTGCCTAACCTGATCCGGATTGAGGTGATCTGCCATGTCCCCCAATCCCCCAGGTTGGAAGATCGCGGGTACCGAGGCTTCTAGCGCACTGGCCCCTGGGCTTCTGGGCAGGGAGGTGGGTAAGCACAGCCGCTCACTGCTCACCACCTTTGGAAACGCCTCGATGCCGAGGGTATCGCGAAGGGCCATCAAGTTGGGATTGAGGGTTGATGGGGAGGCCGTCCATCGACCATTCAGCGCCCCAAGCACGGGCAGAGCGAGGCCCATCACCAACGTACCCGACCCAACGGCAATCAGGGCTTTGGTTTTTGATGCCCACAAGCGGCTGACCCTAGAAGGCTGATCCATCGTGATGACCCCACACGGCCCAAGGCGACTAAACAAAACTCAACATATTTTACTGGGAAACGGAGAAGTTCAGGCGATAGACCCGCTAACCCATCCAGCCATCTTCATTATGGTGCCAATGAACCCATCGCCCCATTGTCGCCCTAGGCTAGGTGCCCGATTGACGACATCGGAGGGATCGAATGCGTCACATCTCCAGCCCTCGTCATGGCAAGGGCATGAAAAAGGGCCAAGCACGGATGTCTCAGCCCCTATCCAAGATTCTAGCGTTAGCGTTAGACCGCGCCTTACATGGCAGAGCCTACACCCGCGTAGGCTCCATAGAAGAAGAGACCTACAACCACCAGGACGCCAGTGCCCGCCACCGTCGCCACAATCCACAGGGGAATTCGCCCACTCTGAAGCATCGCTTAAATCTCCTACAACCAGGTTCGGTTAATTTAATGATCTCAACACAGCCTAGGGAATCGTGACGCCCTAAGCCTAGGTTCTTTAACGGAGGTTAGTTAAAGAAGTAGCTGGAAAACAGCAGACCCAGCACAAACACCAGCAACAGCCCCAAATATAGGGAAGTGCGGTTCAGTTCGACGGGTTGCTTATTCGGGTTTGGAGTACGATCCATGATTTTCTCTTACCGTTGGATAAACTGCATGGCCGCAATTGCGCCCAGGAAAAACACGCTGGGCACACCGAGAGTGTGCACGGCTAGCCAGCGAATGGTGAAAATGGGATAGGTAATTTGTTCGGGGGAGTTGCTTTGCATGGCGCTGAATTAAAACAACGTAGGGGGAAAGGGAAATTTTATTGGGCCGAGAACAAGTCGATTTGCTGCTTCGCCTCAAAACGATCCGTCACGATGGGAAGCTGCATTTGGTTGTCGGGGTAGTAGTCGTTGGGGCGGGGGGTGCCAAAGGCATCGTAGGCCAAGCCCGTGCTGACGAACAGCCAACCGGCAATAAACAGCATGGGAATGGTGATGCTGTGGATGATCCAGTAGCGAATACTGGTAACGATATCGCCAAAGGGGCGCTCCCCTGTAGTACCTGCCATGGTTTTACGTCTCCTCTCTTAACACGATGAAACTTATCTAATCATAGGGAACCCTGGAAACCCTAACAAGGTATTCTCTGGTGGATCTTGGAAGTTCTCCAGGGCGAAGTCGAAAAAAGCTGTCGTTGGGTAGCCAAAGTCAGATCATCAGCTACCCCAGATTGGCCTAGGCGAGGGAGGGATCGTACCGAAGGATGGTACCCTGTTGACCCAGCACAAAGCCTTTGTTAGCGTCAGAAAAGATGATCCGGTAGAAGTTGGAGGGCACGTCATTCACCGCATTGTCTTTGTACCAGGTTTCGCCACCGTCAAAGCTCACCAGCAGGTTGCCGCCGCCGCCCGTGACCCATACCTCATCCTCGGTGCGGAAGGCCATGTCGATCAGGCCCCAACTAGTGCCAAATTCGGGACTGATGGCCTCTGTGAAGTCGTCAGAAGCGCGGGAGTTGGAGAAGCGGACTTGGCCCCCACGGGCAATGGCCCACAGCTTGCCGACCTTATCAAAGCCCATATTCTGCAAGCGACGGGAGCTTTGGCGATTGTGGGGAATCCACTCATCCTGCCCCGGTGCCCAGGTGGAGTAGAAGTTGCCGCGAGAGGACACCGCCACGTAACGCCCGTCCTCGGAGCGAGACATGTTCCGCACTACGCCCACAGCGCCCTGCACCATGGCTTTCCAGGTGCGGCCACCGTCTTCAGTGCGGTAGATGGCACCAATATCCGTAGCCATTTCAGCGGATTTGGAACCGAGGGCCGTTACTAAAAAGGGCGTTCCCGGTAGTTCGTTGCTGAGGGGAACTTTGGCCCAGCTTTTGCCGCCATCATCGGTGTGCAGCAGGATCGAGGGCGTTCCCGTTACCCAGCCTTCCTCGCCAGCGAAGTCTACGGAGGTGAAGGTGTAGGGTTGCTCATCGAGGGCGAGTTCCCGCACCGTCCAGTTATCGCCGCCATCGCGGGTTTCGAGGAGGGTGTTGCGACTTCCCACAATCCAGCCGTGGTTGCCATCCCCAGTGAAGGCAATGTCCGAGAGGGTCGCCTCGGTGGGCACCTGCACCACCTGCCAGGGATGCACGTCGGAATCCGATAGAAAGTACTTGGAACATCCAGAAACCAGCACGAGGGCCACCAGGGCAATCAAACCTCGTTTTAACCAATCCAATGCTGCGGGCATAACGTGTCCAAACCTGTCGTGTACGAACGAATGTGTATGAGCTAAATTTGCTAGGGCTAAATCCTACGCTACTCGAAGCCGGGGCCTTCTCAGCCATTGTCTCAGCCCTATCGCCAGGGCTGAGGAACCCAATCCGAGGCTATTTCAAGCCGTACAGACTAAGGAAAAAGAGAAACCCAACGGCCAGAGCACCAAAAATTAGAATATTTTTCTGGCCTGGGGTGAGCCGATTGACGCCCAGCCCGTAGTCCAGATTTTCCTTAAACCCAGAGGGCTTGTTGACGGGGCCGATGTTGCTGAACTGCTTCTTGGGGGCGCTACACACCGGACAACGCCAGTTGACAGGCAATTCCTCAAACGCTGTTCCCGCCGCAATCTTGGCCCGATCATCGCCCTTGGACGGCTCGTAGGAATAGCCACAGGAGCGGCATTCGTAGCAGTCCATCTCCTCCGGGGAGAGGGGAACAACGTCCAGAATCGCCTCCTCAGACACTTCCTCGGATACCTCTGGGACAAGGCTCACGGTTTCGGTCAGTTCTGCCGGATTTTCGGGTTCAACACTCATGGCATTCGCCCTCTCAGGGGTGGAGTCAAGGGTTTGGGTCAACAGCGGCCCATCTGGCTGGCCCCCAGAAGGACAGCGACCAAGCCGGACATGGCCGAAAAATGAATTTGATGTAAATAATTATGACATAGCCGCGTCCCCCACTAGTTTTCCAAGATTTGGGTGGAGTTGTGGATCCATGTTGCTCGTCAGTAGCCTGACTGAGCCAGAGAATTCCCTAGGATCAGTAATCATCGCTATCCGGGGTTTTGATAGGTCGGCCCTGATTTTCCGACCAATGTGGCCTAGAATGACTATGAATTGAGGGCCAATCGTCTGAGGTTACGCTCTGCCGATTGGCCTTGCCCTCACCCTCTGTTGCTTTAGTTGTGGCGGTGAACTCGTGTTTGTCTTATCCGGCTACGAGTACTTCCTAGTTTTCTTGATGATTTCTTGCCTGGTGCCCGTTTCGGCCCTGGGTATTGCTAAGTTTTTGCGGCCCGTGGGTCGTGGCCCAGCCCGTCGCACCACCTACGAATCGGGGATGGAACCCATTGGCGGAGCCTGGATTCAGTTCAACATTCGCTACTACATGTTTGCGCTGGTCTTCGTCATCTTCGACGTAGAAACGGTGTTTCTGTACCCCTGGGCCGTGGCCTTTAATCAACTGGGGCTGTTAGCCTTTGTGGAAGCCCTGATTTTCATCGGCATTTTGGTCATCGGTCTTGTCTATGCTTGGCGTAAGGGAGCTTTGGAATGGTCATGAATCCGCCTTCAGCCGCCGATAAGAGCGGCCTGTTAGCCCCCGGTGAAGCGCTGATGAACCCGGCGGCTCCACCCACCATCACCCACGACCTGTCAGAAAACGTGATTCTGACCACCGTGGATGACCTCTACAACTGGTGTCGCCTGTCGAGCCTGTTTCCGCTGCTCTACGGTACGGCCTGTTGTTTTATTGAATTTGCGGCGTTGATCGGATCCCGCTTCGACTTCGACCGCTTTGGATTGCTGCCGCGAGCCAGTCCCCGGCAGGCGGATTTGCTGATCACGGCGGGCACCGTCACCATGAAAATGGCCCCGGCCCTGGTGCGGCTCTATGAGCAAATGCCCGACCCCAAGTACGTCATCGCCATGGGCGCTTGCACCATCACAGGCGGCATGTTCAGCAGTGACTCGCCATCAGCGGTACGCGGTGTGGACAAGCTGATTCCCGTGGATGTGTACATTCCCGGTTGTCCGCCCCGACCGGAAGCGATCATCGACGCCATCATCAAGCTGCGGAAGAAAGTGGCGACCGAATCCATGCAGGATCGGGCCTACACCATGCAGACCCATCGGTTCTATGAGCGGACTCACAAGCTCAAAACCGTGCCGCCCATTTTGACCGGGCAATATCTGCAACTAGGCACCCACGCCACCCCACCCAAGGAACTGATGCAGGCCATGGGGATGCCCATGCCCGAAGCCCTCGCAGAAACCACGGCCCAGGAGGAAGCGGTCTAATGGCTGACAACGAATCTAAGGTATCCCCAGAGGCTGAAACCGCCGCTGAGTCCTCGATTGTGGAAGCTGGGGCCGTGTCCAAGTGGCTAACGGAAAACGGTTTTTCCCACGACCTTGCAGAGCCGGATCACCTGGGGGTAGAAATCATCCAGGTAACGCCGGAACTGCTGATTCCCACTGCTACGGCCCTCTACGCCTACGGGTTTAACTACCTCCAGTGCCAAGGAGCCTATGATGCTGGCCCCGGCAAGGAACTGGTCAGCTTCTACCACCTGATTAAGGTGATCGATGACGCCGACCGTCCAGAGGAAGTGCGGGTGAAGGTATTCTTGCCGAGGGCTCACCCCCGTGTGCCCTCGGTCTACTGGATCTGGAAAGCTGCCGATTGGCAAGAGCGGGAATGCTACGACATGTACGGCATCATCTACGAAGGGCATCCCAACCTGAAGCGCCTGCTGATGCCCGAAGACTGGATGGGCTGGCCCCTGCGGAAGGACTACATCTCCCCCGACTTCTACGAACTCCAGGACGCCTATTAGGGTGGCCCTCACCCTAAATCCCTCTCCCCAGGGAGAGGGACTTTGAAACAGCCTTTTTATCAGCGCCTCCAGATTTGTCTGGGGGCGTTTTTTGTGAAACTTGTTAGGATAAAAGCACCGTCCCACCCCCAATCCGAACCACCCCTATCTAACCGTAGGGGCCAACCGTAGGGGTGAGGTTTCCTCACCCTCCCCAACCACGGGTATCACATCGGATTTGGGACGGCCCTATTGTTGACTGGACGATAGCCGCTATGACCCAAGCTCCTGTGCTGTTCCATTTAGCCTTTCCGGTAGGCGATATCGCCACTGCCAAGCAGTTTTATGTCGAGGGACTGGGCTGTGAACTGGGCCGCGAAACCCCCTCATCGATAATTTTGAATCTCCAGGGGCATCAACTGGTGGCTCATCTCACCGATGACCTGACGCCGCAGCGGAGCATTTATCCGCGTCACTTTGGCCTGGTGTTTTTGGCAGAAAAGGACTGGGTAGATCTTCTGAATCGGGCCAAGGATAAGGGGTTGAAATTTTACCAAGGGGAAAAACGCCGCTTTCCAGGGATGCCCCTAGAGCACCGCACCTTTTTTCTAGAAGACCCGTTCTACAACCTGCTGGAATTTAAGTTCTATGCCTTCCCCAGCGCTATTTTTGGCGAAGTGGAACTAGCGCTAGTAGGCGATCAGGTGTGATACGGCGGGTCTGGTCAATGGTTGGAATGGTCTCTCAAGATAGCCGCGAGGGCTAACCTTCGGCAGGGCAACCTACACTGGATCATGGTTCGTCCTAGGGGCGACGGTTCTGTTGTTTTTTCCATCCACCATGCACAAAATTCCCGTTACCATCATCACTGGCTTCCTCGGCGCAGGGAAGACGACCCTGATTCGCCACCTGTTACAAAATCCCCAAGGCCAGCGCATTGCCGTTCTGGTCAACGAGTTTGGCGAGGTGGGCATTGATGGCGACCTGCTGAAATCCTGCCAGGTGTGTGACGAGGAACCGGGCGCGGGTGATGGGACAGTAGACGCAGTGACCGCCGTGAACAATATTGTGGAACTGACCAACGGCTGCCTCTGCTGCACGGTGCAGGAGGAATTTCTGCCCACCATGCAAGCCTTGATTCAACGCCGTGACCAGATCGACTGCATTGTGATTGAGACTTCCGGACTGGCCCTGCCTAAACCCTTGGTGCAAGCCTTCCGCTGGCCCGAAATTCGCACCGCTGCCACCGTAGACAGCGTGGTGACGGTGGTGGACTGTGACGCCCTAGCCTCCGGTCGGTTGGTGGGGGATTTGGACGCCCTGGAAGCCCAGCGCCAAGCCGATGACAGTTTGGATCACGAAACCCCCATCGAGGAACTATTTGAAGATCAGCTCAACTGCGCCGATTTGGTGCTGCTGACCAAGACGGATTTGGTGGAAGCCACCGCACGGGAACGGGTGGAGCGCTGGCTGGCGGATCAACTACCCCATCCGGTGCGGGTGGTGGAGTGTGGCCAGGGGGTGATTAGTCCCGACGTATTGCTAGGGTTCAACGCCGCCGTGGAGGACAATCTGGACAGCCGCCCCAGCCACCACGATCACGAAGAGGAACACGACCACGACGACGAGATTGTGGCGATTCCGTTACTGCTGTCTCAGGAATTTGAACCCAGCGACCTGATTCAGCGCCTAGAGGCCCTGACTGAGCAACATGAGATCTACCGCATCAAAGGCTTTGTCCAGGTGCCCCAAAAAGCCATGCGGATGGTGGTTCACGGCGTGGGGCAGCGCTTCGACTGGTTCTATGACCGTCCTTGGCGACCCGACGAACACCGCCACACTAAGTTGGTGATCATCGGCAAAGCCCTAAACGCTGCCACCCTGCGCTCCTTTTTGGCCCAAGATACCCCCAGTGACAGCCTCAACTTCATGGTGACAGCCTAGGCACAACCGTAAAGTCCCCGTCAACAAGATTGCGTTTTGTGACAAAACCTGAGACCTATGGCGGGGGCAAGGATAGCTCAAGCCGCCCAAACGGTTGATTTGGCTACTTTTTTCCTCTTTACATAGAGCCGACTCTCTTAACAACTTGTAAAAGATAAATACACGACAGCAGTGTATAAACTTCTTTGGAGGGTTTGTTGAATCAGCGAAAGCTAATTCAGGCAACGGTTTCGAGAAACGCCCTGGTTAATCCAGAATCGTGTTTCAAGAACTTCTCAACACTTCTTCAAGAATCAGTCCTACGAATCATGTACGACCTTGAACAACTTTGAAGAAATGTTAACTAAATGAGAAAACAGGCCACGCCGCTCTTTAAGATCCTCTCTATAGATTAGTAAAGCCACCTCGGCTGAACTGATTAGCAATCCGGTCTCTAGACCATTTCAAGCAAACTCAGCGACAAAAATTAGGAGATTTGAGTCGATGTTTGACGCATATACCAAGGTTGTTTCTCAAGCTGACGCCCGGGGAGATTTCCTCTCCAACGATCAGTTGGATGCTCTGTCCCGCGTGACCAGCGATGGTCTCAAGCGGATTGACGCTGTAAACCGCATGACCGGCAGCGCTTCCAAGATCGTTTCTGACGCTGCCCGTGCTCTGTTTGCCGAGCAACCTCAGTTGATCGCTCCTGGTGGCAATGCTTACACCAACCGTCGTATGGCCGCTTGCCTGCGCGACATGGAAATCATCCTGCGCTACGTGACCTACGCCACCTTCACCGGTGACGCCAGCGTTCTGAACGACCGCTGCCTGAATGGTCTACGTGAGACCTACGTGGCTCTGGGTACCCCCGGTGCTTCCGTGGCGGCTGGCGTCGAAAAAATGAAGGCCGCTGCCATTGCGATCGTGAACGATCCCGCCAACATTACCGCTGGCGATTGCAGCTCCCTGGTTTCCGAAATCGGTAGCTATTTCGACCTGGCTGCGGCTGCCGTTGCCTAGGTTCAGCCTAAATTGAACCTCACTGGAGTTGGGCCTGTTTGGCTCGATTCTGACTATCTGTTCATTTGCTGTGAAGACAATTAAAGGAGAACCTTAAACGATGAAGACCCCTCTAACCGAAGCTGTTGCAGCAGCCGATTCCCAAGGCCGTTTTCTGAGCGCTTCTGAACTACAGGTTGCTTTTGGCCGTCTGCGTCAAGCCACCGCTGGTCTGGAAGCGGCTAAAGCCCTGACCAACAAAGCAGATTCCCTCGTGAGCGGCGCTGCTCAAGCCGTTTACAACAAGTTCCCCTACACCACCCAAATGCAAGGCGCTAACTACGCCTCCGACGAGCGCGGCAAAGCCAAGTGCGCCCGCGACATCGGCTACTACCTGCGGATGGTGACCTACTGCTGCGTGGCTGGCGGCACCGGCCCCATGGATGAGTACCTGATTGCTGGTCTCGATGAGATCAACAGCACCTTTGAACTATCTCCTAGCTGGTACGTGGAAGCTCTGAAGTACATCAAAGCTAACCACGGTCTGTCTGGCGATGCAGCCACCGAAGCCAACTCCTACATCGACTACGCCATCAACGCCCTGAGCTAGTTTGGCGATTTGCCCGGAGGGGCAGACAGTTGTTAGCGCATTGTTAGCAATTGTTTGTTGCTCCGGGCATTGTTGTATCTAGACATGGTTGTGTCTAGGTATGTCTATAGGGGCCGAAAATTGTACTTCGGTGCCTTTGGGAAAGCTGGTGCCAGCGTTGCCAACACGCTGTAAAGAGGGCATGGCCCTACCTCCCCGGAGAAAGGCGCAGCCCTTGGGCGCTAGTCTGACCCCTGCTGTGTTGAGAAGCCTTTTTAAAAGGGAGGATAATCCTGTGCCAATTACAACCGCGTCGTCCCGGTTGGGAACCGCTGCCTTTAGCGAAACATCGCCTGTGGAGCTGCGCGCCAACTGGACACCCGAAGATGCCGAGGTGGTCATTCGGGCCGTCTATCGCCAGCTTCTGGGCAACGACTATTTGATGAACTCCGAGCGCCTCACCAGCGCCGAGTCGCTGCTGAAGAATGGCTACATCACCGTGCGCGAGTTCGTGCGGGCCGTGGCCAAGTCGGAGCTGTACAAAGAGAAGTTCTTCTATCCCAACTTCCAAACCCGTGTGATTGAGCTGCACACCAAGCACCTGCTGGGCCGTGCCGTCTACGACGAGTCGGAAATTGTGGAACACCTGGATCGCTACGAAAACGAAGGCTACGACGCCGATGTCGATTCCTTCATCGATAGCGAAGAGTACCAAGCTAACTTTGGCGACAACGTGGTGCCCTACTACCGCAGCTTTGTCTACCAGGCAGGGCAGCGTTCCGTGGGTTTCACCCGCATGTTCCAAATGTATCGTGGCTACGCCAACAGCGACCGCTCCCAAGCGGGCGGCAAGAAGTCTCGCCTAGCCGGGGAACTGGGGCGTAACACCTCATCCTCCATCGTCAGCCCCACTGGGGTTTCGGCGGGCGCGTCGTCCCAGGTCAACAAGTTGGCCACTCCGGCTTTGGCCCTGGGTGGGTCTACCCCCTACGGCACCGCTGGTCGGGTCTATCGCATTGAAGTGATGGGCGCGAACCTGCCTCGCTATCCCAAGGTGCGTCGGATCAACACCGCCTACCTGGTGCCCTACGAGCAGCTTTCCACTAAGCTGCAACAGATCAACAAAATGGGCGGTCGGGTAACTAGTATTACCCAAGCCAGCATGTAGCATCACCCTAGGGTGATCGGCGCGTGGGGGTGTCATCCGGGGATGGCGTCCCTGCGCGTGTTTCATTCAAAGCTTGTTTTACGTTGTTTGTTTCGCGTTGTTAGGGCGGTGGGCCATTTCCCTAGCCGCCAACACCACCCCACGTTTAGGAGAGTCCCAACCATGCTCACTCAAACCGCTTTTGGTAGCCAAACCTCGTCCCCTTCTGGCAACCGCATTTTTCTGTACGAAGTGGAAGGGTTGCGCCAGAACGACGAAACCGATAAATCTAACTACCCCATTCGCAAGAGCGGCAGCATTTTCATCAAAGTGCCCTACAGCCGCATGAACGAAGAAATGCAGCGAATTGCCCGCATGGGCGGCAAAATCGTCAGCATTCAGCCCCTTTCGGCCAGCTAGGTTGCCCGGAAGCCCTCACCCCTGCCCCTCTCCCACGGGGAGAGGGGTTCTGATGCGGGGTTATCTCTGATGCCTGGGTAGTGCATTGCTTCGCGAATGCACCCTACGGATCATCCATAATTTGTAATGTGTTGAAAGAGTAGGTTGGGTCAACAACAGGCTATCCATGGAGACCGACGCGAAACAACTGGTCAATGCCCAGGGGGAATCCCTGACGGTGGAGCAAGCTGTGGCTAACCTTCAGCAAAGGGAGGATACGGGCCTGCGCTACTATGCAGCCTGGTGGCTGGGACGCTTTCGGGTGACTCAGACCGATGCCGTGGATGCCTTGATTCAAGCCCTGGAGGATGAGTCGGATCGGGCACCGGATGGGGGCTATCCCCTGCGCCGAAATGCCGCCCGTGCTTTGGGTAAGTTGGGTCAATCCCGTGCGGTGGCTCCGCTGATTCAGTGTTTGGATTGCGACGATTACTATGTTCGAGAATCAGCGGCTCAGGCACTGGGTGCCCTAGGCGATGGTCAGGCGATTCCGGCTCTGCTGAATTTGTTGGCGGGTGGTGTGGATGCGGCGGTTTCGGTGGAAGGCAAGCCCCACCTTGTCCAGCCCTATAACGCGATTTTGGAAGCCCTGGGTTGTCTGGGGGCACAGTCCGCCGTGGAAGACATTCGCCCCTTTTTGAGTCATCCCGTGGCCCAGGTGCAAAATGCAGCGGCGCGGGCCATGTACCAGTTGACGGGAGACGATAGCTACGGCCAGCGGTTGGTGGAGCGACTTCAGGAACCGAACCTGCAACTGCGACGTTCGGCCATGATGGACTTGGGGGCAATGGGTTATCTTCCGGCGGCGGAACCGATTGCGGCGACCCTGGCGGAAAATAGCCTGAAACTCATTGCCCTTCAAGGGGTTTTGGAGGCTCACCTCCAGGAGGTTCGCTTTCCCGACGCTGACTTGACCCCAGAGGCGCAGCGAGTGTTGGCGTTGATGGATGATTTGCTCTAGGGGCAGACGTTAGGATTTGGGGACGCCCTAGGTTAAGCGCAATGTATCTAAACGGGGTGATAGGTCAGTGATTGTGAAGG
Organism: Phormidium sp. FACHB-1136; assembly: GCF_014697375.1. Taxonomy (GTDB): domain Bacteria; phylum Cyanobacteriota; class Cyanobacteriia; order Phormidesmidales; family Phormidesmidaceae; genus Nodosilinea. Next base: position 66,740 of record NZ_JACJRS010000002.1, on the reverse strand, counting down.
ATAGCCCTAGCGTGGATCAACCCAGCAGCATCAACGCAGATATCGCGACCTTGATTCGCGCCGTTGAAGAGGCGGACTCGAAAGGAGCGATGGTGGCGGCGGTGGGGCGTTTGGCGGCGCAGCAGCATCCTGAAGCCATTCCGACTCTCATTCGAGTGCTGGGCTACAACAACCCTGGGGCGGCGGTGGCAGCAGTGGATGGCCTAGTGGCTTTGGGAGAAGCGGCTGTCCCGGCTCTGCTGGAGGAACTGGATGGCTACAACTACGGGGCCAGAGCCTGGGCGATTCGTGCCCTGTCGTTGATAGGCGATCCTCGCGCCTTGGATATTCTCCTAGAAACCGCCACCGGAGATTTTGCCCTCAGCGTGCGGCGTGCAGCGGCCAAGGGACTAGGCTATCTGAACTGGAAGTTGTTGCCCTCCGGTCAGGTCGCTGAGGCTCAGGTTCAGAGTTTAAAGGCGTTGATTCAAGGCACCGAAGACCCGGAATGGGTGGTGCGCTATGCCGCTGTGGTGGGGTTGCAAGGCTTGGCCCTCGCCATCCATGAAACGCCGTGTACGGAGGATTTCACAACGATTCAGCAACAACTTCAGCGAGTTGTGCAACAGGATAACGCCCTTGCCGTGCAGGCTAGGGCCAAGTGGGCGCTGACGACCTTGGCTGATGTTGCCAGTTCCCGATAATTTCCTCGCCAACCAGTGAGCACACAGTTCTAATCCAGGGGATTGGTTACTCGTGAATGCTACCATCGGGCATGGTGGCCCCGGTAAGTAGGGCATTGGTTAAGATCGTGCTGCTAATTTCGGCTCGATCTAAAACGGCCTCTGTGAGGTCAGCATCCGTGAGGTCAGTGCGGCCTAAGTAAGCTTCTACGAAGAGTGCTTTGGCAAGGTGGCTACCCCGCAGGCTGGCTCTGGCCAAATCGGCACGGGTAAAGCGACTGTCGCGCAGATCGCTGCGGTTCATCTGGGTCTGTTTGAGCAGGGTATCGCTAAAATCTGCCCCCCGCCCCCGTACATGGTTCACCTGGGCGGCGCTGAGGTTGCTACGGGCAAAGCGACATAGGGTTAAGTCGGTGTCGTCAAGATTGCTGCCACTGAGGTCAACCCCGGTTAGGTTGGCGTTTTTGAGCAGTGCTCCCTGGAGGTTGGCCCCCTTCAAATTGGCATCGCGCAGCACCGCTTCACTGAGGTTGGCCCGACTGAGATCAACGAAGGCTAAATCTGCCCCAGAGAGGTTGGTGCCTCGCAGGTCGGCCTGGTGTAGTTTGGCTCCCCGCAGGTTGGTGGTGTATTTGCGGTTTTCCTGGCGCAGGTTGGCTCCCCGCAGGCAGGCTCCGGTGAGATTGGCCCCACTCAGATCGGCATTGCGCAAATCCGCCCCCATCAGGTTGGCGTCGAGTAGGTCGGCCAGGGTCATGTTGGCGCTACGCAGATCGGCCCCTTGGAGGCTCGCCCCGTGGAGGTCGGCATCGTGGAGGATGGCCGCTGAAAGGTCGGCCTGATTTAGGTTTGCGCCCCCCAGTTGTGCCCGCGACAGATTGGATTGTCGCAACCGTGCCCGCGAGAGATAGGTAAAGGTGAGGTTGGCATTTTCCAAATCCGTCTGCACCAGGTTGGCCCCAATCAGGTCGGCTCCGGATAGATTGATCCCGACCAAGGTTAACCCCTTGAAGTCCATCTCCCCACGGGCATAGGATTGCAATAATTCGCTGGCATTCATACAAACACCCTAGGGCACTAGGCGGAGGATAGCGCCGAGGAACGCGGGTGGGGCGTTGCGGCAGGCGGGTTGGAGGACGGTGGGGCCGTAGAGGACGGATCTCCCGATGAGGTCGGTGCGGAGGGTGGATCGAGGGGCTCTAGGGCCATATCTGGATCTTGAGGATAGTATGCCCGAATGGAACGGGTAATGGTATCTGCAACCGGAAGCACCTCCTCCGATTGCCCCAAGCAGTGGGCCATGATGGTCAGTTTACTTTCTAGATCTGCATAGCTGGGACAATATTCAAAAATTCCGTGGAGCAAGTCGTCTAGGGTGGCGTGTCGGAGGTGGACCCAGTCCTGAGACGTATAGCTAAAAGGGCCGTGGAGACAGGAGTGCAGCAGAATTTTGGCCCGTAGCGGGTTGGCATACTGCAAAATGTCAATGCGCAGATCAAACAGCACTCGCCGATCTCGGATAGGTCGAGCCACGGCTCCGGTGCCAGGAGCCGAAATTCCTTGGTGGGCGAGGGGGGGGGAGGCAGACTGAAGGGTCGTCACCTCTCGCCCACCGGAGACCGGGTATGGTGCAACGGGGTTCACCACGGTGTGGTCTGGGGCTGAGTCTTGGGGGTCGCTGCTGAGGGGGGCTGAGATCTGGGTGCCCTGGGTGGTCGCCGCATAAATGGGCTGGAGCAACTGCACAAGCTGATTGGCCAACCGGGTATATTCCCGTCGTCGGTTGAGCCGCTTGACAATGCGCCCCAGGTGATACCGCAGATCCTGGCTTTGGGGGGCGGTTTCGTAAACCCGCTGGATGAGTAACGGCAGATCAACCTGTTCCAGGACGGCGGTATCGTTCTCCCAGGTGTTGTCAGCAATGCAATAGAGCAGCTTGCACAGGCGCAGAAAGTCGGCCTGTTTGCCCACCTGCTGGGCCACGAGGGCACAGCGCTCCTCTAGGGATCGCACCGTCAGAACCGTAGCTTCGTTTTGCAAGGCTTCGTTGGTGGGGATGAGGGGCCGGACGTACCACGACTGAACCTCGCGCATAATGAGCGCCGCTACTTCCGCATACACCCCCTGTCGATTGAGCCCCAATACGACCCGCTGTAATTGTTGCTCCAGATCGTCCAAAGTAGCGTAGCGTTCCCGCAGGGACACCAGCAGGGTATCGAGATCGAACTGATCTAGCACCGAGGGATCGTTCTCCCAAGCTTGCTGGTAGGTGGCAAAGATAAGCTTTTTAATGCGAATAGCCTGTTCGTGGGTGGTGAGGGTCTGGATGGCGACACCCAGGAGGGCATCGGCACTCATCGGTACGGTGTAGGTGGGGTCTCCGGTGGAGAGCGGGCCAGAATCGAAGTCCGGGTAGAGGGTAATCTGGTAGGCCGGGACGGGTTCGTGAATATTTTTCAAGTTTAATGCCCCCAGAAAGGTGGCATTTAGGTTGAGGCGGGCTTTGATGACATCAAAAATCGTCTGCGATACGCAAAGCCCCCTGGGTTGGGCGTAGGTCTGGAGGCGGGCGGTAATGTTCACGCCGTTACCCATCACATCCTGTTCGCTGACAACAATATCCCCCAGATGGATGCCAATCCGGTGGTCGAGGTATTGATCCGGCGCTAGCCCGATGGCTTGATCCACCAGACGCCGCTGCATCTCCAGACCGCAGGAGACCGCCTCCACTGCACTCAGGAAGTACATCAACAGGCCATCCCCCGTTGACTTGAGGACTTTGCCGCCAAAGTCAACGCAAATCTGGGCAATCAAGATTAAATCTCGCTCAATCAGTTGCAGGGTCAGACCCTCATCCACCGACATGCGGGCGCTAAACCCCACAGCATCGGTGACCATGATGGCCGCCAGCAGGCGTTGTCCGCCAGAGAGAGAGGGCACAGGATGTTCCATAGCAACACAGGATAGGACTTGGCTATCGGTTGAGGGGCGGAGGTCTGAAGCGACCTCACTGTCCGATCATCCTCATATTGCCCTACTCCGCTGGGGGAAGCGCCATGGAGAAGCTTAACGTTACCGGAGTTTACCCAGTCTTCATATCCGCGATGGCTCCCCGTGCCATCGCGGCAATGGCCTGATCCGTCGCCTTAGGAAGCTGATAGTAGCGCCCTCCAGCGGTTCTGGCCAATTCTTTGCCAAAGCCCGTGGAGACAAATTTGCGCTCAGTGTCGATAATCAACAACTGATGACCAATGCCCCGAATCCGGGCGGCAATGTCTAGGAGTTCCTGCTTGATGTCGGGCTTTTCCGCTGGATCGAGGGTCTCACCCAGGGATCGGGCAAGGGGAATATTGCCCCGACCATCGGTAATCGCTACAATCACCACGTTGCCAATATCCCCCGACTGCTGGGCATTGGTGCCCACCCGCACCGCCTGGGTGAGCCCGTGGGCCAGGGGCGATCCTCCCCCGCAGGGCATCCGCTCTAGGCGACGACGGGCCATGGCGATGGATCGGGTGGGGGGCAGCAATACTTCGGCCTGTTCCCCCCGAAAGGGAATGAGGGCCACCTGGTCGCGATTCTGGTAGGCTTCGGTCAGCAAGTTCAGCACCGCCCCCTTAGCCGACTGCATCCGGTTCAGGGCCATCGACCCCGAAGCATCCACCACAAAGATAATGAGTGATCCTGCTCGTCGTGCTAGGCGCTTGGCCCGAATGTCCCCCGATTCCACCACTACCCGCCGATGGGGTTGACGTTCCCGCCGCGACTTTTGGTAGGGAGCCGCCGCTCGCAGGGTGGCATCCACGGCAATGCGGCGCACTGGCCCTTGGGGCAAAAAGGGTTTGATGTAGCGGCCTCGCTCATCGGAAAATACCAGACTCTGCCGCCCCGATGCGCCCTGGCGACCCATGGTTTGGGCAAAGACCAGCATGGCAGGATCGAGGATCACCCCCTCTGGGTCAAACACAAACTCTTCGGGGATGCTGGGGGGCGCTTCATCCTCGTCGTTCTCAGACTCGTCTTCGTCCTCATCGTCCTGATTGTCCTGATCCTCCTGCTGATCCTGAGGTTCGTTATCTTCGGGATTGGATTGGGGGGGCGGCGGCGGCGGTGCTTCCTCCGGCGGCATCTCCTGGGCAAACTGCGACCGAGGCACAATTACCAGTTCCACCGCTACCCGCAGGTCGTCGGCGTTTACCTCAGCCCGACCCTCTAGGGCGGCATGGGCCTTGGCCACCCGCACCGCAAAAATCTCGGCCCGATGCCCCTGGATGCCCCCCCGCAGCGCCTCCGTCACAAGGTACTGCACCTGCTCGCGACTGATGGTAATCTCCTTCAGCCATTCCCGCGCCAAAATAACTTGAGTCTTAAGGGCGTCAATTTCATCGGCATAGTCGGCCAAAAAGCCCTGGGCATCCGCCGCATAGCGACTGGTTTGATCCACCACCGCCACCCGATTTTCCAAGGTCAGCGCCCCATCTGCCGACAGGGCAATGGCAATGCGATCCAGCAAATGATCTCGCAGCGGTCCCTCTTCGGGGTTGTAGGTGGCGATCAGCAGGGGAGCGCAGGGATGCTGGAAACTCAGCCCCTCCCGTTCTAGCTGGTTACGCCGATCCGTTAGGGCTGCCAGCAGCAGGTTGGCAATTTGGTCGTCCAGGAGATTGAGTTCATCCACATACAGCACTCCTCGGTTGGCCTCCGCCAAGAGACCGGGCAGGAAGACGCTTTCCCCTGCCTGGATGGACTTGGCCACATCCACGGAACCCAGGAGTCGATCTTCGGTGACGCCCAGAGGCACCTGGATAAACGGCGCAGGCACCACCCGCGTCGGCAGATCGGCGGTGGCTTCTCCGGCGGGAAATCGGGCCAGGGTTTGGTCGTCCCATTGATGGGCATCGGTGGGATCCGCGTTGCAGCAGGATCCTTCCACTACTTCAATGGGGGGCAACAACTGGTGCAGTGCCCTCGCCATCACCGACTTGGCCGTTCCTCGTCGTCCGGCAATGACCACCCCGCCCAAGCTAGGATCCACGGCGGCTAGCAAGAGCGCCATTTTAATGGCCCCCTGCTCGACCACCGCCGCAAGGGGAAAAACAATTGGAATCGGAGCATCTACCGTGGCAACCATAGATCCTGCGAGGGAAATCCTGTAAGGGCATTTAGTCTCACCATATCAGGAATTGATCCGTTCAAAATGGCTCTGTTCAAGGCTCCGTCCCAGTGTCAGGGCCACCCACCTTGGTGCAGGCCACCCAACCTCCGCAGCCAAGGCATCAGAGACACATCCCTAGGGCATCCTTATTCATGGGCCAAAAACGGTGTGGCAGCATACTCCCCCGTCGAAAGTAAAATCGGTACACTAGGGAGTAATTACGATCTCCGTAAATTCCCTCGCCCCGTTATCCCTTGGCAAGACTAAAATCCGTCATTTCAGGGTTGGGAAATTCCGCAACGTCTCCCATGGTATGGGGTAGGTCTACCCTTCGCCTGGGGTCACGCCTCGGTTTTGATCGTGATATATCGCCCTACCTCCCCTATGACCGTGCCCTCTCCCCTTGACTCCCTTGCGGCCTTAGCCGATTCCCCCGCCCACGCCATTGAATGTAAGCTGCTCTTCGAACGAGATCTCTATACCCCTTGCCACATCTGGGTTGATGACGTGGGCCACCGCCTGTCTGCCGTCTACGTTGATAACCAGTTCTACAGCTTCTTCAAAGTGGTGACCAACCCCAATAAACTGTTGGACATTGTGGCCCGACTCGGGAAGCGGGACGACAAAGTCGCCATTACCCTCACCAGACAGGGCTATGCCCTCTGGGCCTACGAACCCCAAGCCCAGTACGCCCCACCAGCCCGCCAGCCCAACCATCGGATCTATCCCGTGTTTGGCCCCAAAAATTGCCTGCTGATCATCGATTCCCAAACCTGTCAACCCTGCCAAATTCAGGTACCCGATGTTACCCAGCCCCTAGCTGCCTTGGCCTACCGCAACCGCTACTACAGCATTTTCAAGCAAGACACCGATGCCGCGAAACTACTAGAGATCGCGGCCAAACTGGCCCGACGGGGAGACGACACCCTAATCACCATCACCGGCGGGGTCTATCGCCTCGGCTTGCTAGAGCCCAACGGTCGTATTATTTAGTTCGCCCAAGTGTCCACTATCAGTATCAGTCAAGATAGCTGACCCACAAGAGTCGTACCTTAATTAAGGATCCAGATTCCTAGAGGTGCCCATATTCAGGCGATAGCTGCCCTAAGGTGATAGGTTTATATCTTGGCTAGTGGTTTCCCTCGGTGGAGGTCTCTTGCGGGGTCTCCATCAACGTTTCGTCCTTGATGTTTTAGGCCGGGAATGCCACCAACCCCACCCAGCAGTGATCATTCTTAAGAATCAGACAAGATCGCCATGACTCAACCATCGGACACCATCACGGTATTTATTTGTGGATCGGCCCTGCGCGGGCAGCCGGATAACCAGAACCTGCAAGATGCCACCTTTGGAGGGGAGGCCCAAACCGCCCCCATCTACCGCCTGCACTCGGTGAAAGACGGTTGGCACCCCGGTATCTATGAGGTTGGCGAAGGCGGGATTTCCATCCCTGGTGAACTCTACGCCATGACCCCAGAGCAATACACCTACCTCAAGGACAATGAACCGCCCCACATGTATCCTGAACAGGTAAAACTGGTCGGTGGTGGTACGGCTACAGCCTTCCTCTATCCCAAAGCCTTAATTGACGAGCATGGCTGGCCCGATATCTCTGAGTATGGGGGCTGGGCTGCCTACAAAGCCGCGACTAAGTCTAAGTAGGTCAGCGGAATCTTCAGCAAGATGCGTTAGGATCCACCGTAATGCATCAGAAAAAACTTGACAGGGGTAGAGCCTGATAACGATAATGGGAATTTGTGTGAACTTAAGAGTCTAGATTCCCTTGGCAAACGTTGTAGTAATTGGTGCCCAGTGGGGCGACGAAGGAAAGGGCAAAATCACCGATCTGCTGAGCCGTTCAGCAGACTTAGTGGTGCGCTACCAGGGCGGAGTTAATGCGGGACACACCGTTGTCGTCAAGGATCAGACCTTCAAGCTGCACCTCATTCCCTCCGGCATTCTCTATCCCGATACCGAGTGCGTCATTGGCAGCGGCACCGTTATCGACCCCAAGGCGCTGATTGAGGAGCTGGATAAGCTGGGTGACCTGGGAATTTCCACCCAGAAGCTCTATATTTCCAACGCCGCCCATGTCACCATGCCCTACCATCGCCTCATCGACCAGGCCGCTGAGGAGCGACGGGGCCGCAACAAAATTGGCACCACCAAGCGCGGCATTGGCCCTACCTACGCCGACAAGTCCGAGCGCATCGGGATTCGCATCGTTGACCTACTGGACTACGCTAAACTACGCAAACAGCTAGAATGGACAATCCAGTACAAAAACGGCATCCTGGAAAAGCTCTATGACCTAGCACCTCTTGATCCGGCTACGGTCATTGAGGAATACATCGAGTATGCCGAGCGGCTGCGGCCCCACGTCATCGATAGTTCTCTCCACGTCTACCGAGCCATTCGTGAGCGCAAAAACGTTCTATTTGAAGGCGCTCAGGGCACCCTGCTTGATCTCGACCACGGCACCTATCCCTACGTCACCTCCTCCAACCCGGTGGCGGGGGGGGCTTGTATTGGCACGGGCATCGGCCCCACCGTGATTGACCGGGTGATCGGGGTAGCCAAAGCCTACACCACCCGCGTCGGCGAAGGCCCCTTTCCCACGGAGCTCACCTGTGGGGTGGGGGAACAACTCTGTTCGCGGGGGGCTGAATTTGGCACCACCACCGGGCGGCAGCGTCGCTGTGGCTGGTTTGACGCGGTCATTGGGCGCTATGCCGTTCGGATCAACGGCCTCGACTGTCTGGCCATTACCAAGCTCGATGTGCTCGATGATGTGGATGAGATCCAGGTCTGTGTAGCCTACGAGTTAGACGGGGAACGGTGTGAGGAACTACCGAGTAGCGCCAACGCCTTTGCCCGCTGCCAGCCCATCTACAAGACCCTGCCGGGATGGAAGCAGCCGACGGATCACTGTCGGTCGCTGAATGACTTGCCCAAGGCCGCTTTGGACTACCTCAAGTTCCTGGCTGAACTGATGGAGGTGCCCATCGCCATTGTCTCCTTAGGAGCTAGCCGCGATCAAACCATCATTGTGGAAGATCCCATCCACGGGCCAAAGCGAGCCTTGCTCTACGAAAATGGTGAGGCCACAGCAAGCTAGGGTGGCTCACCGGGTTTTGTGTCTTTTGTTGATTACCTAGATTACCTACGGGGGAGATTGGCTATGGAACTGTCCATTGAATGTAAAGCGCGGGATCCTAAAATGAAACCGAATGCCCTGCGGCGCGAAGGACTACTGCCTGCGGTACTCTACGGCCACAACGGCACCGATTCGGTGGGGTTAACCTTGGATCAAAAGTCCGCTGACCTGCTGTTGCGGAAAGTGGCGATCAACAACACGATGATCGATATCACGATTCCCGACCTGCCCTGGAGCGGTAAGGCGTTGCTGCGGGAGGTGCAAAGCCACCCCTGGAAGAACCTGGTGTATCACCTCAGCTTCTTCGCCGTGAAAGCCCAGGATGCCGTGGAAGTGGGCGTGACCCTGAACTTTGTCGGCGAACCCGTGGGCGTCAAAGATGGCGGCGGGATGCTGAACACCGAAGTGAATGAAGTCACGGTGAAGTGTAAGGCCGTGGATATTCCTGAAGTCATCAATGTGGATGTCTCTGGGTTGGCCGTGGGCGACGCCATCACCGTGGCCGATCTGAACCTGCCGGAGGGCGCTGTGGTGGCCGGAGATCAGCAGCAAATTGTGGCCAGTGTTCTCCAGGGTTAGTGATTTCGGCTAATGCGGATACCTTCTCCTGGCCCATCATCGTTGAGGCAATTGGAAATAAGTCCGTAGGTACGCGCTAAAACCTAGGCAAACGCAACGAAGGAGTAGGTCATGCACCTGCTCCTTTGTGTTTGGGGTGGGATCGGTTAGAGCGACCTTGCCCCTACGGTTTTCTGGATGTGACGGCGGGGATACTGGGTTGCCAGGGGGGCTGGAGGGGGTTATTCCTTCGCCAAAACAAACAAATTGCCCTGGTTGCCCCGGCCAATGCGAAGGTCGTCATCCAGGTAGGTAACCTCTAGCCAGCCCGCTTGTCGTTCGGCATTGAGGGTAAAGTCGATGCCTTTGAGCAGGGACAGGTGGGGGGTGGTCTCTAGAACCGAGATAAATTGGTTGGGGGATTGGTAGGTCAGCAGCTTTTGGAGGCCAAAAACACCCCGTTCAAATCGGACGTTGACCCGGCGATCCGACACAGGTTCCAGCCGGGCTGCGACAGTCACTAACCCAGATAACAGGGGTGGCCCAACCACCTCAGCAAGGTTATAAATCCGGTTATCCTTCAGTCGAATGCATTGATAAATGGGGCCGAGAGAAGCTAGGGGGAAACGGTCAATATTCAACAACTCCCGGCTGGTCGTGTAGAGCAAACGCCAGTTTCCCCCTAAACGATCCGTTGCGGAGAGAGGATTTGGCGTGGGGTTACGCTCCTCCAATCGCACGGCGGCAGCATCCACCGTTAGCCGATCTGCGGTGGTGGCCAGAATCCCACGATTGAGCGGGGCGATTATCTCTAATAGTTCGGTTTTTCCCAACATGCGGTTGATTGTGAACCGTCCTCAGCATCATAGGCGAAAACTATCCGGCAGACACCATCGGGCTTGCCGACGTTATCGTCGTGTCGTAGTGCGGTGTGGAAGATGACGAGAACCGCCCTGCTATAATAGAGTGCTAAGAATTTTCAATTTCCTGACCACCTATTTGGCTCGCCCATGTCCAATCCCATCTATAATCCGTCCCTTCGGCAGGTGCCCCGCAGTGCCAAGGCTCCCATTTTGCCCTCCTCCGGTGAGGTTTCAATCTTGACCTGGCTGGAGAGCATGGGCCGACTCCGTACCCGCGAGCCCGTCGAAACCTTTCCGGATGAACCGGAGAGCGAGGAAATTTCCGATCTCATGGGGGGCGACGATAGCTTTGACGACGACGATGACAGCGATCTCGCTCTGGATGACGACGACTAAACGCGGTTGACGGTACACCCAATCACCCATTAAGTCTTGTGAAGGTTTATCGCAACCGGGGTCGAAAACTTCTACGCTTCCTGACTATTTCCACCGTCCATGGCTAGTCAATGGTGAAGTTCTCCAGTAAACTCCTGTGGTGTGTGGTGTGATGGAATTTGAGGAATCATCGTGGATGCGAAGTTTTTCGCCTCAAAGGGAATCGGTCTCAGTGGCAAGTCTTTGCTCTGGACGCTAGCAGCGGGTTTGGGAGCTGCATCCCTGGTTGTAGATGCCAGTCTGGGTCACAACTACGGTCTGGGCACGTCTATGACAATCCCTCTATTTGTGGCGGCGGCTATCAGTGGTTGCCTAGGGTATTGGGTCGTGCCCCTGCTACGAGCCTTTAAGACAGGCCAGTTTATTCGTAAGGAAGGCCCCCAAGGACACCTCAAAAAAGCCGGAACCCCTACCATGGGCGGCATTTTCTTTGTTCCTGTCGCCGTTGTCTTGGCCCTGGTTGCCACCGGATTCTCCCAGGATGTCCTGGCGGTATCGGCCCTTACCCTAGCCTATGGGGCCATTGGTTGGCTAGATGACTGGCAGGTGCTGCGCCTGAGATCTAACCAAGGTATCTCCCCAAAAACGAAGTTGTTTTTGCAGATTATCCTCGCGGTGCTGTTCTGTCTGTGGATGCTCACGACGCAGCCTGCGACAATCACCACCGTTGCCTTGCCCCTGGGCGTTGCCTTACCCCTGGGTTTGTTGTTTTGGCCTTTAGCGGGGTTTGTGCTGGTAGCCGAGAGCAACGCCACCAACCTTACCGATGGTCTAGACGGCTTGATGGGGGGCACCGGAGCCATCGCCTTCTGGGGTTTAGCGGCAGTGACGTCTCCTACTCATCCCGGCTTGATGGTGTTTTGCGCGGCGATGAGCGGTGCTTGTTTAGGGTTTTTACTGCACAATCGCAACCCTGCTAAGGTTTTCATGGGCGACACGGGTTCCTTGTCCCTAGGGGCAGCCTTAGGCGCAGTCGGTCTCCTCAGCGGCAACCTGTTTGCTCTGACGTTGCTCACGTTCCTCTTTTTTGCAGAAACCCTGTCGGTCATTCTTCAGGTGGGCTACTTTAAAGCGACGAAAGGCCCAGATGGGGTCGGCAAACGGCTCTTTAAGATGGCTCCATTACACCACCATTTTGAGCTATCAGGCTGGTCAGAAACCCAGGTTGTGACGGCTGCCTACGCGACGATGGCGATCTTGGCTGTGCTGGCCTTAGGGCTGCGTTAGGGGCGCATTAACCCTCTAATTCAGGTTCTCACAGGCTAACCATAGGTGGGGCGTTGCGTCATCAGCCTAACCCTCTTTGGAAGCCTAGCTTGATAAGCGCTTCGGCAATGTCACTCAAAAGTCTTGGGAGGTTAGGCTACACAAAGGCTTCAGAAATTTCCCTAGTCACTTCGCAGCAGGCCGGAAGCTCCCCTAGTCACTTCGCAATCGGTCTAATTGAATGGGAGATAGCCGCCTTGCCGGAGACGAATGTTTTAGGCTAGGACTGTATTCTGATCTGTGACGATAGTGCCACTCCCCCATCAAGCACCTGTGTCGAAGACGCTACGGTATACCCCGTGGATTCATACACTGGCTTTTCCCCCAGGCTGAAGCCATCCGTAAGGCTCTGGGTGGGCACGAAGTCTAAGATTTTCTTTACGAAATTCCTAGTAATATCTGATTCAATTTTGCCAAACTGTTTTACCCTTGGGCAGACCATTTTTAATCCCTAGACATTCTGTCGTTACTTGCTGCCGATACCCGCTATGAACGCCTCCTATTCCTCAGAATCCCTCGTGCAGTCCTCCGCAACGGATTGGGGTCAGGGATCTCGACAGACCCCCTCAGTGCCGATATCGGTCTATCGTGAGTTGGCCACAGAACTCAAAGCGACCCAAGCTCTAGTAGAGTCCTTAACCCAGCAAAATCAACAGTTGGGTCAGCAAAATGTGTACCTGCGTCAGGAAATGCTGAAATTCGCCGAGTCAGCGGCCCACCTCAAGCAAGTGGTAGGCGTCCACGCCACTGATCCTAGCGATCTGGCCCAGGCCCAGCCGACCTATGGCCTTCAGCCCATCGCTGTGGAACCCCCTCGGACGTCGCCCTTGGCCGCGATGGATGCCGCTGATCGGTCTCAAGCGGATGGTCACGGGTTCTCCCTGGGGGGGGTGTCTCACCTCACCAGCCAAGTGACCCAGGTCTTTAGCGCCAAGGGAGCCCAGGGTTCAGCCAAAGCCATGCGGCCTAAGACGAAACGCCCCCAACCCGCTACTCAGCCCCGGATGCTCTACACGGAGGAGCGTCTAGACCCCTATCGCCCTGGCCAAAGCCGAGAGCGCAATGCGGACTTGAGCGGACTATGGCTGGCCGCTACGATTCTGTTGATTGTGGTGAGTGCCTTTGGGGCTGGTTTTTTGATTATGAGGCCACTGCTCAATACCTCCCGCTAGAGAAAAGCCTTGTCTTCTCCCCGACAGTTTGCTCTTTGTATCAAGGGATACAGTATTTAAGGGGTCAAGATCGCTAAACATAGTTCGGCTGAGATTGTCAGCGGTCACGCTAAAGCACATTAGGTTTAGGTATGAAGAAGATAGAAGCCATTATTCGCCCTTTCAAGCTCGATGAGGTCAAAATTGCCCTAGTGAATGCGGGCATCGTGGGGATGACGGTCTCAGAGGTGCGCGGTTTTGGGCGTCAGAAGGGGCAAACCGAGCGCTACCGAGGATCTGAATACACCGTTGAGTTTTTGCAGAAGCTCAAAATCGAAATCGTGGTGGATGAAGCCCAAGTAGATACGGTCGTTGACAAGATTATCTCTGCCGCTCGGACGGGAGAAATTGGAGACGGCAAAATTTTCGTCAGTTCCGTGGATGAAATTATTCGGATTCGCACGGGCGAGAAAAATACCGAAGCTGTGTAATTGGCTGTACGCTAGCACGCAAATCAAAAAACAGCCTAGGGTTTCCTAAAATTCCTAGGCTTGTATCTGCCTTGAGACATTCATATTGGCTAGAAAGACGCGGCCTAGGCTTGCGTCTTTTTTATGGGTTTCTTGTTTATAGGTTCTGTCTGATCCCAAGAGCCATCGGCCTCGGATGAGGATCAAACGCTAGGATCGAAAGCTGACATACAACAGGATGGAGCGAGCCCATAACGATGGACGAATCTGACATTACTGCACTGCTGGACAGCTTTGGTCGCTTTGGAGTGGATCTGGGTCTAGAACGCATCGAGGTTCTGCTGGGTGCGTTGGGCCATCCCCAACGGCGGGTGCCAATTGTCCATGTGGCGGGCAGCAACGGCAAGGGTTCCGTTTGTGCTTATCTGTCTTCGGTACTGGGGGCGGCGGGCTACCGAGTGGGGCGCTATACCTCGCCCCATTTGGTGAGCTGGCGGGAGCGCATTTGCATTAATGAGCAACTCATTGAGGCCGCAGATCTGCGGCGTGTCCTGGATCGGGTGATTGCCGCCATCGATCCAGCCCAGCCTTCGCCCACCCAGTTTGAGGTGTTTACGGCGGCGGCTTGGCTGTATTTTGCGGAATCCGAGGTGGATGTGGCGGTGATTGAGGTGGGCCTGGGGGGACGGCTGGATGCTACCAACGTAGTTGAAGCACCCCTGGTGAGCGTGATCACCTCCCTCAGTCGGGAGCATTGGCAGCGCCTTGGCCCTACCCTGGCAGACATTGCGCGGGAAAAGGCGGGCATCCTCAAACCCGGACGGCCTGCGGTGGTTGGCCCCCTGCCCCCAGAGGCGGAATCGGTGGTGAAGGCGCGGTTGGTAGAGTTAGCTTGTCCTGTCGTGTGGCCCCATCCGGCTCAGCCCGTGGGTGACAATCAAGCCCGCTACGCAACGGCCCAGGACGGCTTGACCTATCCGCTGCCTTTTCCAGGGGAGCACCAGCTTGTCAATTCGGCCCTGGCGGTGGAGGCTCTGCTAGAACTGCGGCGGCAGGGGTGGAAAATCCCCAATGCGGCCATTGTGCAGGGGATGGGGGCGGCCCGGTGGCCCGGTCGGTTGCAGTGGGTGAGCTGGCAGGATGACGCTGGACAAGCACACCCCTTGCTGATTGACGGTGCCCACAACCCCGCTGCGGCCCAGGTGTTGCGCCGTTATGTGGATACTTGGCTGATTCAGGCAGAATCGTCCTCCTCAGCCCAGACTCAAAACTCTGAACCAGGCGTGGCCTGGTTGATAGGAATGCTGACCACCAAGGATCATCGCGAAGTGTTTGAAGCCCTGCTGCGACCGGGAGATAGCCTCTACCTGGTGCCTGTGCCAGAGCATCTGTCCGCTACTCCAGACGATCTAGCAGCGGTGGCCCAATCTGTCTGCTGCGATCTGTCGCACTGTGGCACCTACGCCGATCTTCACCAGGGTCTAACAGCTTTGGCGAGTGATCCAGCATCGCTCAAGGTCTTCTGCGGGTCGCTGTACCTGATTGGCCATTTCTTCGCCACGGAATCCCAGGCTGAGTAGCGTAAGTTCGTGATCAGCCAAGAATCGCAATTTTGAGAAACTGGCTTCCGGCTTGCCCTCGTTGCCTTCACCCTAAATCCTTCTCCAAAGTTGGGAGAGGGACTTTGAATAGCCTCCGGCCCCCCTCTCCTCTCTGGGAGAGGGGCTGGGGGTGAGGGGCAATGCTACCGGGCATCCCACTCGGCGGCGGCATCGCTGATGGCTTGATCGACGGTTTTTTGGCCCAGCATGGCGGCTTGCAGGTTGTCGTAGAGGATGGCTTGTAGTTCCTTAATGCCATCCATGGCGGGAATCAGTACTTCGGCTTGGCCCATTTGGGCGGCACTGACGGAGCGGGCCTGCTCTACCCCTGGGGCGGCGCTGTCGTTGACCTGGAAGTACTCGTCTTGCAGGGCGGCGGCGGTGGAGGGCAGCACGTTGGCGGCCTTGGCAAAGGCGAGTTGGTTGGCGTCGTTGGTCAAATACAGGGCGAAATCGAGGGCGGCATCGGGGACATCGCTGCTGGCGGGGATGACGAGGTTCATCACAGCCACGTTCTTTTTGCCCGTGTCGCCGCTAATTTGGGGGGCGCTTTGGGTCACGGCAGCGATGTCGGGGGCGTTGGTTTCGATGGTGGGAAAAAATTCTGCCCCAGTAGACAGCAGCGCCACTTCTCCAGCCTGGAACAACTCAATGGCGCGACGGTGGCCCTGGGTCAGCACTTCCCTGGGCAGCAGGTCGTTGGTGTACAGATCCGTCCAGTATTGAAAGACGGCCTTGCCTGCGGGGGTGTTAAAGGCGGCCTTGCCCTGGTCGTCTACCAAGGTCACCCCCATCTGCACAAAGGATTGCAGCACATCGGCGGAGTCCTCTGGCACAAAGGTGGTGAAGTAGGCGTATTTTCCAGTTTTTTCCTTCACCGCCTGGGCCACGGTGGCCAGTTCCTCGTAGGTGGCGGGCGGCTCTACTCCGGCCTGTTCCAGCAGGGTTTGGTTGTAAAGGATAACGTTGGTGGTCAGGTACCAAGGAATACCAAAGCTCTGGCCGTTGAGGGTGTTGGCCTGCCAGATGTTGGGCAAATACACCGCCCGATCCGCCTCACTCACCTTGTCATCCAGGGGCAACCAGGCATTGCGGCTGGCCAGTTGGGCGGCAAAGTCGGGGTTGAGGTTCACCACATCCGGCGCGGTGCCAGCGGTAACGGCGGTGAGAATTTTGCTCTGCATATCGGCCCAGGGTGCATCCACCCAGCGCACGGTAACGCCAGGATTTTCCGCCTCGTACTGGGCAATTAGCTCATTGAAATAATCCGTGAAATCCGGCTGAAGCTGCATCGTCCAGAACTCGACCTCCTGGCCCCCTGCTGCCCCGGTGCCCGACCCCGACCCGCTGGGTTGCCCACCACCACAGGCAACGAGCCAACTGAGCAGCAAGCCCGTGAGGGCAAGAAGGGTGTAGCGAAGCCAGGAACGTCGTTTCATGGGGAGTTGGGGATATCTGAACGGAGTTGGCCCTCACCCTAAATCCCTCTCCCATGGGGAGAGGGACTTTGAAGGATTTCCGGCTCCCCTCTCCTTCCTGGGAGAGGGGGTGAGGGTGTAGCTTGCTTCCCGTCAGGGTGGGCTAGGGGGACTTTGCGATCCACTCGGGATACCCGAGCTATGGTCACAACACATCAAAACCCTGTCTAGCAGGAGTTACCCTATCCTACCGCTAGGCGGAACTACCAACGACGCGGTTGAAAGGTGGCATCGTTGAGGATGACAACGCTATCCCCCGATTGCGCCATCACAAACAGCCCTTGGCGGTAGGCGTAGCGGGCTACATCGTCGGGCACCACCATCGCGGCCACGGCTCCCATGGCGCGAACATCGCCGTAGCGAGGCATCAGCCGCTTAAATTTGCTTAGCCGTTCCAAATGCTCGTCCACATCGGTCTGGGTCAGTTTGCTCTTCACTTCCACCAAGATGGCCTCGGTAGAGTTCACCACTAGCAGGTCAATCTCAATGCCCTCTCCGTCACGCTGGGCCGAGGCTCCAGGGTAAAACTCATGGACGGCAATGCCCCGCTCTTGAAACAAGCGCACGACAACGGGACGCACCTGCCATTCCACAAATTCCCCTAGGCGGTTGCCCAGCTTGCCTAGCTGTTCGTTGAACTGCTGATTTTGGCGACGCATCAAGCGTTCCGTTTCCTGGAATCGCTGTTTCAGCATCTGATCGGTTTCCTGGAAGCGTTGCTCGGTTTCCTGGAAGCGTTGTTTCAAGATCTCATCGGTTTCTCGTAATTGTCGCTCGGTTTCCTTTTGGGCCTCTGCTAGTTCGCCTAAAATTCGCCAGACTTCTTCGGATGTGGTTGCCATGGTCGTTCTTCCCGCCAAACATGAGAACGCTTAAATCTATGGTAACTGACCGATCTAGGGCTACCCTGTCAGCTTTTGGGATCCCCCTAAATCCCCCTTACAAAGGGGGACTTTGAGTGATCACCTTCACCTGTTGGGCGCAGGCGATGGCGCGTTCCTTGGCTTGTTCCACGGTGTCGCCTAGGGCGAGGGCAACGCCTAGGCGGCGGTTGGGGGTGGCGTTGGGTTTGCCGAAGAGACGCACTTTGCTGGTGGGGATTTGCAGGGCGGCTTCCAAGCCTTCGTAGCAGGGGCCATCGCTTTTGCCGGGGGAGAGGATCACCGCCGAGGCTCCGGGCTGGATTTGGGTAATCTCGCCGATGGGCAGGCCCAGGATGGCCCGAACGTGGAGTTCAAATTCCGACTGGTGCTGGCTGACTAGGGTGACCATGCCCGTGTCGTGGGGGCGAGGGCTGACCTCGCTAAAGTAAACGGTTTGGGCTTGGTCGGGGTCTCCGGCGATGAACAGTTCCACCCCAAACAGGCCCCAGCCGCCCAGGGCGTCGGTGATTTGGCGGGCGATGGCCTGACAGGTGGCCAGGGTATCGGGGTGGAGGGGGCAGGGTTGCCAGGATTCACGATAGTCGCCGGATTCTTGGCGGTGGCCGATGGGGGGGCAGAAGTGGGTGCCGTCGCTAGCCCGCACCGTCAGCAGGGTAATTTCGGTGTCGAAGGGGATGAAGCCCTCCACAATCACCCGGTCGCTTTTGCCTCGTCCGGCTTCGCGGGCGTAGGCCCAGGCGGCTTTGACTTCAGCTTCAGACCGCACGGTGCTTTGGCCCTTGCCGGAGGAACTCATGATCGGCTTCACCACGCAGGGCAGGCCCACTGCATCCACGGCAGCGAGGTACTCGGCTTCGGTGGCGGCAAAGCGGTAGGGGGAGGTTTTTAGGCCCAGTTCCTCGGCGGCTAGGCGACGGATGCCCTCGCGGTTCATGGTCAGTTGGGTGGCGCGGGCGGTGGGGATAACCCGCCAGCCCTCGGCCTCTAGGGCGACTAGGGTATCGGTGGCGATGGCTTCTACCTCCGGCACGATGAGGCTGGGCTGTTCTTGGGTGATGACGCGGCGCAGGGCGTCGCCATCCAGCATGTCGATGACGTGGCGGCGATGGGCTAGGGCCATGGCTGGAGCGTGGTCGTAGCGATCCACCGCAATCACCTCTAGGCCAAGGCGCATGGCCTCTAGGGCCACTTCGCGACCCAGTTCGCCCGACCCCAGCAAAAGCAAACGCTGGGCCGATTCGGTCAGGGGGGTGCCAAGGGAGAGGATCATAGGGGCAACGGTGGGGTAAACGATCATGTTTCTCAATATTAAGTGCTCAGTTTTCCGAAATCTCGCTAACATCGCTGATAATGCCAGACCTTAACCTAGTCCGCTGGGGAATGGCCGGAGCACCGTGGGCTGACCCGTCCGCCCTGGATGGATAGGCCGGGAGAGATGGGGATGCATCGTTTGGCTGGGGATACACCTTGGATTGAGGTACACCTTACTTTGGGGAAGCTCTTGGGGGCCGTTTTGATGTAGGTATAGCGATGGATCACAGGTCGTGGAGAGACCTCACCGTCAGCCTAGGGTTGCTTCCGTACCGATGTTTTTCCGCTTCCTCTAGCACAGTGGAAATTCTCAAACAAATTGTGTACCATTCGTTAGCACTTTTGGGATAGAGGCTATCTCTACTCGTTTTAATGGCCTAGAAACCTTTATTCCTCAGGAGTCTGGGGAATAAAGTGAGGGTGAAACTGGCCCTCACTCCTTGGGGCAGACGAACGTTCATTTACCCACTTTGCGGATACTGTCGTGGATAGTTTAAAAGCACTGTTTAATCGCAAACCTCGGGGTGTGGGCATTGAACTGGCCCCCGACAAGGTGACCTTAGCCCAACTCAAGAAGCAGGGTACGAGTCTCAAGTTGGTCACCCTAGAGTCGGTGGAACTGCCGGAGGGGGTTTATGAGGAAGGTCAAATTCTGGATACGGCAGCGATGGCCGATGCGATTCAATCACTACTCACCCAGAGCAAGGTAAAGGTAAAGCGGGCCACCACGGCTATCCCCGGACGAGCCATTGCCAAGATTATCCCGGTTCCCGCCGAGCTAGACGATGAAGAACTGCGAGAGATGGTTCTGAACCAGGAGGCCAGCCTCTATCTGCCCTTCCCCCGCGAAGAGGCCGACGTAGACTACCAAAAGCTGGGCTACTTTGTGGATGAGGATGGCATTGAAAAGGTGAAGGTGCTGCTGGTGGGGGTACGCAAAGACCTCACAGACCCCTACACCGAGGTTTTTGCCCAGGCCGGTTTGACCCTCAATGTACTGGAAACCTCAAGTTTCGCTCTGATCCGCACCATTCGCGAGCAGCTACGGCAGTTTACCCCCCAAGAAGCGGCCGCCGTGGTGGATATTGAGTTTGAAAGCACCGAGATCTCCATTGTGGTGGATGGGGTGCCCCACTTTTCCCGCACGGTGCCCACCGGGACGTTTCAAATTCAAAGCGCCCTCAGTCGGGCCATGAATCTACCCCCCTCTCGAAATACAGAACTGCTCCAGGGTATGACGGTGCCGATTCAGAGTATGGATACGGTGGGGGCGGTGCAGGTGGGCGGCGGCACCAACCCCGGCACCACGGCCATGCTGCGGGTGCTGGGCGAACTGTCCGACGAATTGCGCCGATCCATCGACTTTTATCTCAACCAAGAGGAGGACATGGAGGTAGCCCAGTTGTTGCTGGCGGGGCCAGGGGCTTCCATTGGTCAACTCGATGAGTTTTTGGCCCAGCGGTTGAGCATTCCCACCAGCCAGATTGATCCGATCTCGGCCCTATCCTTGGAGCTAACCGAGGATATTCCAGAGAATCAGCGGGCGGAACTGGCCACGGTAATCGGTTTGGGCCTACGGGAGGTGATGTAGCCATGTATAGCCTCGATATTAACTTTCTCAAGGATCGCGAACCTCGGGTTTACGAAGCAAAACCGAAGGCCCGTGGTGGTGGTGATGGCGGCGGCGCAGCGGTGAATCGAGGCCCGTTGATCTACGGCTTGCTGGGGGCACTGGTTCCCATTGGTCTGGCCGGAGCCTACTGGCTGGTGAGCCAGGGGCAACTCAGGCAACTTCAGGCCCGCAAGGTCAACCTAGAAAGCGAACTCGCCCAAATCCAGGCACAGTTGGCGGAACTAGGCAATCTTCAAGGGCAAATTGATGCGGTTCGAGCCGAAAACAACGCCTTTGTCGGAGTTTTCAACGACATTGTTCCCTGGTCGGCCCTGCTTGAGGATATTCGCGACCGCACCCCCACCCGCATTCAAATTACCAACATTAGCCAAGATGGCGGTTCGCCCTTACCCAGCGATCCCAGCCTTGTTCCGCCTCGGGCGGGTGGGGTGCTTCTTCAGGGTGTGGCCTGCTCCTTCGACGATGTGAATGATTTTGCCCTCATCCTGGGGCGGTCGCCGCTGCTTCAGGGGGCTACCGTGGCGATTACCGAGGCCACCCAGCAGAGTGAACTGCTCGACCCGGCGGTGGATGGTCGTTGCCCCGGCACCCCGCCCAATACCCCCACCTACCTAGTGGACTACACCATTCGCGCCAACATTACCAACACCCCCTCCGCTCAGCTCATTGATGAGTTGGAGCGCCAGGGAGCCGTGGGCTTAGTGACTCGGCTACGCGCCCTCAGAGAAGAAGGAGTGATCGAATAATGACGATGACTGGAGATTTTATGCCCGAGGACGGTCAAGAGGCCGATCTTGGCCCAGCCTATCCCACGGTGTTTGGGATGCAGCTTACCCCTCCGGTGCAGGCTTTGGCCATTGTGCTATTGGGGGTGGCGGCTTCCTTTGCGCTCTATAACTTCCTGGTTCGTCCGGTGCGCCAGCAGATTAGCACCATTCAGGGGCAGGTAAACGACCTGCAATCCCAGGTCGATCAACAGCGCAGTAGCCTGCAAGGGTTGGCCGACCTCCAGGCCCAACTGGATACCACCATTCAACAGCGGGTTGCCATCTATAGCTTACTGGGCAGTAGCAGTAGCCTCGAGACGTTGATGATCGATATCAACCAACAAATTCAAAACAGCAATGCCGCCATTGAGGATGTGTTGCGGGCCGACTTTAACCGCATTGATCAGGGACAACTGGCTGCCCTGGGGCTCAACCAAGCTCAAATTCAGCAGGTGCGCAGTGCCTTTGCCGGAGACCCCGTCACCCAGCGCCAGATCTACACCTCCGAACTAATCCAGTTTACGCCGTCGCAGCCCGTATCCCTAGGAGAAGGAGGCCCACCGGAACTGGCCAGCAATCTCAATCGCCAGACGGTGGATGTGTCCATGCGGGCGTTGTTTCCCCAAACCCTCAGCATTCTCCGCAACATTGAGCGCCTAGAGCCGTTGATCGTGATCCGCGACCTTACCCAGGAAATTGCGTCCCCTCCAGGGGGAGCCAGCGAGGAACAACTAGCAGGCATTAGTCGCCAACTAGATACCTCCTTTACCCTAGAGGTGCTGGTGCCCGCCATCGACCCCGCTACCCCACCGCCACCGCCACCGCCACCAGCGGCGGAGGGAGAAGCCGGAGCGGATGGAGCGCCACCGCCAGAGGGAGCGCCACCGCCAGAGGGAGCGCCACCGCCATAGGTTTGCCATTCCCAGGCCCATCTACCATTGCTGCCGACATCAACCCTCCCCTGTCCTAATCGTCGTGCCATCGCCACTGAGGAGTGAACTGTGAATCCCTTAACCCGCCTATCCCCCCTATTGCTGAGTGGTGCGCTTCTAGCCCTGCCTGCCGCCCCCGCCACGGCTGCTACTAGCATCACCAACGTGCGCCTCAACCCCACGGCAACGGGCCTAGACCTGGTGTTCGATACCGAGGGTGATGACGCCAGCAATGTGTTTACCACCCACCAAGGCAACACCCTCCGAGCCGACCTCACCCGCACCCAACTGAACCTGCCGGAGGGCGAGCGATTCCAACAGGAGAACCCCACTCCCGGCATTGCCCTGGTGTCGGTGGTGCCGCTGGATGCCAACAGTGTACGGGTCACCATTGAGGGCACGGATCAAGCCCCTACGGGTGCTGTCAACGCTGCTGGCAACCGTGTCGTGCTGTCGGTGCGGAAGGATGGCGCTATGGCCCAAGCCCCCACCCCTGTTCCAGAAACCTTGGCAACAGTGCCCGACCCCAACCCACCCGCTACCCTGGCCCAAGCCCAATCTATCCCCGTCACACCGCCCCCAGCCCAACCCGATGTGCTGGTGCCCAACCCAGAGGTGGTGATCGATGGCGTGCCCGTGCCCCAGCCTCAACTGCAACAGGCTCCCCCCTTCCTGCCCCGCGCCGTGGCCCCCCCGGTGGGTGATATGTCCTTCGCGGAAAGCATCACGAGCTTCAGGACTATTGACCTAGGCACCAACGAACGCATCCCTCGGCTGCTACTGCGCGATGCCCCCGCCCGTGAAGTATTGGGCTTGCTGGCCCGTGCCGCTGGGCTAAACTTGGTTTACACGCCAGCCGCAGGCGACGGCGCAGCCGCAGCAGAAGGCGGCGGCGAGGGCACCCTGGTTAGCTTAGATATTGAAGACGAATCGGTGCAGGATGTGTTTAACCACGTTCTGCGTATCAGTGGTCTAGAAGCCAACAAGGTAGGCCGCAGTATTTACGTTGGCCCTCAGCTACCGGTTTCAGCTCAAAACATCATGACGCGCACCCTACGACTAAACCAAGTTACTGCTGATGTTGCTGCTAACTTTCTAGTGGCATTAGGGGCAGAAAGTGCTATCAGCCGAGATCGTTTAGTCACTAACGTAAACGCAGTTGCAGTAACAGAAAACGCTCCACCTTTGACTCAAACCGAAACCACTACGGTGACTGCGGTTGAAACAAGGCGGGTCGATTATGAGGATAGTACACCTATTTTTCGAGGGCTCCAGGTAATTGGCGATGAGAGAACGAACTCGGTAACGCTTGTTGGTCGGGTAGATCTAGTTAATATGGCTACTGAGCAATTAACGAGGCTGGATATCCGTCGCCGTCAAGTTGCTGTCAACGTGCGCGTTATTGATGTAAACCTTAGCTCAATCGATAATTTCGGCACAAGCTTCTCGTTTCAAACAGGAAGCTTTAGCTTCGATATAGCGAATGGTGTTCTTGGCATCTCACGTATTCAAGGAGTTGCTGGATCTAGCAACTTCATTTTGAATTTGCTAGCTAGCATAGAAAGTGGCAATTCAAAAATCCTTACCGACCCGACCTTGATTATTCAGGAAAATCAGACAGCTACTGTTTCTCTTACAACTGATGTCCCAGTCGGGTTTGTGACACAATCTGAGGCAAGTTCTGAGTCGGATGATGGGGGGAGTACAAGTCGTGATATAACTGAGTCCCGAGTAGAGAGAGAGCAAGCAGGGTTGTCGTTACTCATCCGGGTTGATCGTATTGACGATAATGGCTTTGTATCGTTATCAGCTGCCCCTACAATATCGTCTCCAGTTGACGTCATTGCGGATCCAACGGGGACACCTGTTGTTTTATTGTCCAGACGCTCTCTTAACTCCGGCTTAGTTCGTGTGCGTGACAGCCAAACCTTGATCTTGTCTGGCATTATTCAGGAAACTGAACGAAATGATGTAACTAAGGTTCCTATCCTTGGTGATATCCCTATCCTAGGGGCATTGTTTCGCCGTCAAACTACTACCAATGAACGCCGCGAGCTAATTGTTCTATTGACTCCACAAATCCTTGATGACTCCGACCAAGCGGTTTGGGGCTACCGCTATACCCCCGGTGAGCAGGTGCAGGAAATGCTGGAGAATCAGCAGCGCTAGTTGACTTCCTTCGCCAAGCCTAAAACGCTAAAGATACCCCTAGTCATCTTAAAAAAAGGATGGCTAGGGGGAGTGATACGGGCTCTATTTTCGCGGCGGTGGGAGAGAGTCTGGAGGCTGGCTGGCTGACAAAAGATGCTGTAGGGCTGGGGGTAGCCTGCTTCCCGTCAGGCTGGGCTTTCAGGGCATTGGGCCACTGAGGTTATCTCGAACTGAGGTTAAGGAAGCTAGCTGACCAGGCCGTGCTCTAGGGCAAAGCGGACGAGTTCGGTGCGGCTGTTGGTTCCGGTTTTGCTGAACAGGCGGCTGACGTACTTTTCCACATTGCGAACGCTGGTATCGAGGCGGCTGGCAATTTCTTTGTTCATCAGCCCTTCGGCCACCAAATCCAGCACGCTTTGTTCGCGGGGGGTGAGGTCGATGTTGACATCGGAGGTCATTTTGACCACACCGCCCTTTTGGGTCAGCATGGCTTTGATTTCTTCAATTTGGCGGGCCATCACCGCAATGTCGGGCAGGTCTCCGGTGTCGGGGCTTTGGGCGGCGCGGCGTTCAATTAAATTCCCCACCACCGCCACCAGTTCTTCGGGGTCGAAGGGCTTAGAAAGATAGGCATCGCAGCCGGAGTTGTAGCCCTGGATGCGGTCTTTGGTCATGCCGCGAGCAGTGAGAAACACCACGGGTAAACCCTTGAAGCGGATGTCTTCTCGCACCTGGGCCAAAAAAGCGTGACCATCCACCTGGGGCATCATAATGTCTGAGATCAACACGTCTGGGGTTTCTTCCTGGAGCCGTGCCCAGCCTTCCTGGGCATTGCTGGCGGTGCGGACGGCAAAGCCACTGTCCTCTAGGTAGGCTTGTACCGCTTCCCGCAGACCGGGTTCGTCGTCAACCAGCAAAATGTTTCCAGTGTAGTCAGACATGGCGTTAGGGGCTGCACGGGGTCAATGCCCAATGTAACCCGGAATGTCCCAGACAAGACTGCACGGTGCGGTAGAAATATGCCCCCCTCTCCGGTAGGGTTTCCGCCCTCGGTTTCCTGCCCTCGGTTTCACGGCCTTGATAAAAGTCGCCTGGGGCCGTCATAAACGGGGGGATATTCGCTACAGTAAAGGCACGCGCCGTCACGCTGATACAAAACATTGCACACGGCCCACCGACGGCCTAGGACATCGCCTAGGGTAAAGCCGAGGACGAAAGGCGTAGGATGCTGTCAAGAGGAGGGCACATGGGCAGAATAGGATCGCAAGGGGTCTGGATTGCCGCTGCCCTAGCCTTGGGTGGTGGGGTCGGCTGGGCTGGGCATTACTATGTCGATCATCTCATGGCGGCCCAGTCCGCTGAAACAGCCCCAACGGAATCAGAGTCTTCCCTGGCAGCCCTGTCTCTCCCCGCTGAGCCTGCCGACGAGATTCCCCCCTCCTCGGCTCCCCTGGCCATTATCGCCTCAAACTTTATTGCGACGGCGGTGGAGCAGGTGGGGCCAGCGGTGGTGCGCATTGATGCGGAACGGTCGGTGTCGCAACTGAATCCAGACACCTTTAACAACCCGCTCTTTCGCCGCTTTTTTGGCGAAGAACTGCCCCCAGACATGGTGCCCGACCGCCTAGAGCAGGGCACGGGATCGGGGTTTATCCTTAGCGCCGATGGCCGCATTCTCACCAATGCCCATGTGGTAGACGGCACCCGCACGGTCAAGGTCACCCTACGCGATGGCCGCACCTTTGATGGCCAGGTGATCGGCGTGGATTCGGTCACCGATGTGGCGGTGGTGAAAATTGAATCGACAGACCCGCTGCCCACCGTGCGCCTAGGCAGCACCGCCAACCTCTCGCCCGGTCAGTGGGCCATCGCCATTGGCAACCCCCTAGGGTTGGATAACACCGTTACCGCTGGCATCATCAGCGCCATTGGTCGCACCAGCAACCAAGTGGGCATCCCCGACAAACGGGTGCAGTTCATCCAAACCGACGCCGC
This sequence comes from Phormidium sp. FACHB-1136, assembly GCF_014697375.1. Lineage (GTDB taxonomy): Bacteria > Cyanobacteriota > Cyanobacteriia > Phormidesmidales > Phormidesmidaceae > Nodosilinea. The sequence continues at coordinate 40,271 of NZ_JACJRS010000002.1, read as the reverse complement.
CATCAATCCGGGCAACTCCGGTGGCCCCCTGCTGAACGATCAGGGTGAGGTGATCGGCATGAACACCGCCATTCGCGCCAATGCCCAGGGGCTGGGTTTTGCCATTCCCATCGAAACGGCCAAACGCATCGCCGACGAACTCTTTGCCACCGGGGAAGTGCAACATCCCTTCCTGGGCATTCAAATGGTGGAACTCACCCCCGAAGCCATTCAGGAGCTGAACAGCCAGCAACAGATGAACCTCCAGCCCGACGAGACCGGGGTGCTGATTGTGCGCGTATTGGAGGGTAGCCCCGCCGAAGCCGCCGGATTGGCCCCCGGAGATATCATCCAGCGCATCAACGATACCGATGTGACCACCCCCACCGAGGTACAGGCTCAGGTGGAGGCCAGCCAAATTGGCGAAGACCTAACGATTTCCCTGCGCCGTAACAACGCCAATACCACCATTGCCGTTAAACCCACCGCCCTCCCCGACGAACTGCGCTGATGCGCCCTAACGCAGTCTAGTCCTGGGAGACGGGGATAGCCCCGCATGGCCATAGTTAGGACTTGCCAAAGAGATCCAACTGCTCGGAGGGATCGTAGGCATGACCGCCCTCTCGGGTACGGCGGCGGGGGTTGGGGGTTCTGGGTGCTTCCCCCCGCAGCCCCACAGCGATAGTGCTGTGCCGTTCAATTTCCTGCATCACGTCGCGGGCGCGTTGAATCACCGAGGGCGGTAGTCCGGCGAGGCGACCCGCTTCAATGCCGTAGGATTTGTCGGCCCCGCCCGGTTGCACCTGGTGCAGAAAGATAATTTGGTCGGGCATTTCTTTGACCGTCACCTGATAATTCGCCACATTAGAAACCAGAGCCGAGAGTTCGTTGAGTTCGTGGTAGTGGGTGGCGAAGATGGTGCGGGCTTGCAGATCGAGGGCCAGGTATTCGGCCACGGCCCAGGCGATGGAGAGGCCGTCGAAGGTGGCGGTGCCGCGCCCAATTTCGTCCAATAGCACCAGGGATCGGGGGGTGGCGTGGTTGAGGATGTTGGCGGTTTCGTTCATTTCCACCATGAAGGTGGATTGGCCGCTGGCCAGGTCGTCCACCGCTCCCACGCGGGTGAAGATGCGGTCGCACACCCCCAACTGGGCGGACTTGGCGGGGACAAAACTGCCCACCTGGGCCATCAGTTGAATCAGCCCCACCTGGCGCAGATAGCAGCTTTTGCCGCTAGCGTTTGGCCCGGTGAGGATAATCAAATCCTGCTCGGTGGCGGACTCGCGATCCGCTGGCATTGTCCCTAAATAAATGGAGTTCGGCACAAAGAATCCAGCGGGCAAAAGCTGTTCCACTACGGGATGGCGGCCCTCGGTGACGGCAATGGCGCGGGAATCCTCGATTTCCGGGCGGCAATAGCCCTGGAAGACGGCCACCTCCGCCAAACCACAGAGCACATCGGCGGCGGCGACGGCGGCGGCCACTTTGCGGATCAGTTCTGCCTGGGCACCGACCTGTTCCCGCAGTTGGTTAAAAATTTCGTACTCCAGGGCGTTGATCTCCGCCTCAATGTTGAAGACTCGCGCCTCCCGTTCCTTCAGTTCTGGGGTGATGTAGCGCTCTTCGTTGGTGAGGGTTTGCTTGCGGATGTAGTCGTCGGGGGCTTGGTCGGCGCGGGCGCGGGAAATGCTGATGTAGTAGCCAAAGGCTTTGTTGAAGCCCACTTTGAGGGTAGAAATTCCGGTGCGCTTGCGTTCGGCGGGTTCCAGTTCGGCAATCCACCGCTGATCATCCACCGCCTGCTGCCGCAGATTATCCAGTTGGGCGTTCACCCCATCGCGAATCAGGTGGCCCTCCGTGAGGTAAAGGGGCGGATTTTCCACCAGATGCGCCCGTAGGGTTTGACCCAGTTGCTCTAGTTCTGGGGGCACGTACTGTAGGGCTTTTAGGTAAGGGGATTTGGCCCGTTCCGCCAGCGCCGCCAAGTCGGGCAACCGCAGAAAGGATTCCGCCAGCGCCACCAAGTCCCGCGCATTGGCCGTCCCCGATCCAGCCCGACCCGCCAGCCGTTCCAAATCATAAATCTGCCGCAGACGATGCTGAAGCATTTGCCGCAAATTGCCGTCCTGCAACAGTTCTGCAATCGTGTCCTGGCGGGCCTGAATGCCTTTGACCTCCAGCAGCGGTTGTAGCAGCCATCGCCGCAGGGTGCGCCCGCCCATGGCCGTCACCGTGCGATCTAGCGCCCACAGCAGCGAGCCGTTGTAGGTGCCGTCCCGCTGGGTTTGGGTGATTTCCAAATTGCGGCGGGTTTGGTGGTCGATCACCAGATAGGCCGACAGGGTATAGGTGCTGAGGGGCTGCAACGGAGCCTGCACCGTCTTTTGGGTGTCCTCTAAATAGTCCAACAAACCGCCCGCCGCCCGCACCGCCAGGGGCAAATGGTCGCAGCCCAGGCCCTCTAGCGACCGCAGCCGAAACCGTTGCAGCAAACGCTGCCGAGCCTCGCTTTGGCTAAAGGGGCCTTGGGGCCTCAGGGTATAGCAAAATTGGCGGGGTAGATAATCCGGTAGCTGATCCGACCGATCCCCCGGTCGCAGCATCGCCCCCAGGTTGGGCGCATCCACCGGAAACAGCACCTCGGCGGGTTGCAGCCGCAAAAGTTCCTGCGCCAGGGCTTCCGTATCCTCGCCCTGGGTGGTCAAAAATTCTCCGGTAGACACATCGGCAAAGGCTAGCCCCCAATGGTGCCCCGCCACCACCACCGAGGCCAAAAAGTTATTCTGGCTGGCGCTCAGCATCCCCTCTTCGATCACCGTGCCGGGGGTGATGACGCGGGTTACTTCCCGCTTCACCAAACCCTGGGCCAGGGCCGGATCCTCCACCTGATCGCAAATGGCGATGGCGTAGCCCTTTTCCACCAGCAGCGTGCAGTAGCGATCCAGCGCATGGTGGGGAATCCCCGCCAGGGGCACCTTCCCAATCGCCTTCCCGGCATCCTTACTGGTCAGCACCAGCTCCAGCTCGCGGGCAATGGCAATGGCATCCTGAAAAAAGGTCTCAAAAAAATCCCCCACCCGGTACAGCACCAGGGCATGGGGATACTGCTCCTTCATCTCCACGTAGTGCCGCATCATCGGCGTTAGGTCGTCCCAGTTCACCGCGCGATGGTCGGCGTAGCGCACCGTATGTTTGGCCAACCGCTCTGGCAGGTCAAGCTGCGCTGGGGATAAATCCGTAGGGGGCAGCTCAGCGGAGGGCGTATCCACAGAGGATGACTCGATGGGGGAATCAGCGGGGGAACCAGACATGGCGGGCGTTGGGGGCGATCAGCTAGGCATGGATGACGCAGCGTCCATCAACGGGGCTGCTCTGTTTCGACATCGTTGCATATTTCTGCCGACCTCAGTAGGTTGACCACCCACTTGGCCTGACTATCCTCATCCAGCAACAGCGTTAGGCTCAAGGGAAATCCCTCCCACCTGCAAACGGTAGCGTTCCTCCTCGGCCTCTAGGGCCAATATATAGATCTTGGTGCATTTCGCAGTCGCTCACGGCCTCATGGACAGCGGCTAGGGGCAAATTCCAGAGACATTGAGCCGCTTAATCAAAGCATCGTCAGCAACCCATAGGCTAGAACGGCACTGCCCAGGGGCACCGTGAGGTTGTCCAGGCCATAGAAGGATAGGGTTTCTAGGAGAGTGGCGGCGAGGGCGACCAGGGTTGCTGTTATGAAGACAGGCATCGTCAACCCTGCGGTCCATCCCAGAATCAGCAGGCTAACCGTAAAGCTCATGACTAGCATGGTTAAACTGCCTTCCCAGCTTTTGGTGCTGCCTAGGATTTTATAGGGATGGCGACCAAAATTTTGCCCCACTAGGGCAGCAAGGCCATCGCCCCAGGTCATCACCAAAATGCCGAGGGCGGCGTATTGGGGTAAATCCATCGGCCAAAAAGCGGCGGTGAGTAGACCAATGCTAGTAGCGTAGAAAAACGTACCGAGACTGTGGCGACCCACGCCATTGATTCCCGGCAGAATCGGGTAGCGGTAGGACAGTAAAGCCACGATGCTAAATAACACCGAAGCGGTAATCCCCATCCAAGCGGGTGTTTGCAGCCACCAAGCCAGTAGAATTACTTGCCCTGCACCGATGTGAACGATTTTGCGGGTAATTTCAGGGTTGGCCGAGGTGAACCGTCGCACCCCCTCCGCTGCGCCCCCCACTAGGCCCAACCAGGTTAAAACGATGCCAATTTGGGCTAGGGCAGTCAGCATCATTGCAAAGTACTCGGTATAGTGGTGTGGGGCTTTCTAGACCTTACTACACTCAACCTACACCGACCTCCTATGACGACTCCCTATCAGCGCGTTTTACTGAAACTGAGTGGTGAAGCCTTGATGGGCGAACTGGCCTACGGCATTGACCCCAACGTGGTGGAAGCCATCACCTCGGAAATTGCGGAGGTGGTAGAAGAGGGCATCGAAATCGCCATTGTGGTGGGCGCAGGCAACATCTTTCGCGGCATCATGGGTTCGGCGGCGGGGATGGATCGGGCCACGGCGGACTACATCGGCATGATTGCCACGGTGATGAATGCCATGACCCTGCAAGATTCCCTGGAGCGCAAGGGGGTGCCCACCCGTGTACAAACGGCCATCGCCATGCAGGAAGTGGCCGAACCCTACATTCGCCGCCGCGCCATTCGCCACCTGGAGAAAAACCGGGTGGTTATTTTTGGGGCGGGTTCCGGCAATCCCTTTTTTACAACGGATACCACCGCCGCCCTCCGCGCCGCCGAAATTAACGCCGAAGTGGTGTTCAAAGCCACCAAGGTTGACGGCGTTTACGACTCTGACCCTAAAATTAACCCGGAGGCCAAACGCTTTCGCACCCTCACCTATGGCCATGTGCTCCAGCATGACCTCAAGGTGATGGATAGCACTGCCATTGCCCTGTGCAAGGACAACAACATCCCTATCATGGTATTTGACCTGTCGGTGCCTGGTAACATTAAGCGGGCGCTGATGGGTGACCCCATTGGCACGATTGTAGGAGAGGCTTGTGATGTCAGCTGACGATATTTTGCTTGAAATTGAAGACCAAATGCAGAAGGCCAATGAGGCCACCCAGCGCAACTTCAACACTATTCGCACCGGGCGGGCCAATGCCTCCCTGCTAGACCGGATTGAGGTGGAGTATTACGGCGTGGCCACCCCCCTCAAGCAGATGTCCAACATCTCCACCCCCGATGCCAGCACCTTGATGATTCAGCCCTACGACGGCAGCACCCTAACCGCCATCGAACGGGCCATTTCCCTGTCCGATGTGGGCCTCACCCCCAACAACGACGGCAAGGTGATTCGGCTCAATATTCCTCCCCTCACCACCGAGCGGCGGCAGGAATTTGTGAAAACCGCTAACAAAATTGCTGAGGAAGGTCGGGTGTCCATCCGCAACCAGCGCCGCAACGGCATCGACGCCATCAAAAAACTGGAAAAAGCCAGCGAGATTTCCGAAGACGAATCCCGTGATTACCAGGACGAAATCCAAAAGCTTACCGATAAATACATCGCCAAGCTGGATGATCTGCTGGCCATCAAAGAAAAGGACATCACCACGGTGTAGACCCAATCCTAGGGTTTGATCCACCAGCTTCCAGGGTTGTGCTAGGTTATCGCGGATCTTCGCCGCCTATGCCTAGATAGCCTTGGGAGCGATTGCAAATACGGGCTTGCCCTGCCATTTTCTTGGGATCATACGCTCAAAACTGAGCATGGGTAGTCTCCTATCGCAAATTGCACAACGATAGGTAGGCACCTTAGACGCCAGAATCAGGGTTAAGGATTGAAAGTTATGGTTGGGTCAATGAACCTTCTCTACACCCTCACCGCTTATCCACCCTACATTGGCGGTGCCCAGCTTCACCAGCACCTTTTGGCACAGCAGTTTCAGGGGCGGCATTCCATCCAAGTTGCCACCTGTTGGAACCATAACCGCACCGACTGGCTGCTGGGCACCACCCTCAAGGCCCATAGCCAAGGCTACGACTATGAGATAGATGGCATTCCCGTTCATCGTCTGGGCTTTGGCTATCCAGAAAAACTGCGGATGGCCCCTTGGTTGCCGCTGTACTACCCCTGGATGGCGGTGGCCTTGCCCCCCATTGCAGCGGTGATGGCAGAATCCATTGGGGATCTGGCCCGTAAAAGCGACCTGATCCACAATGTCCGCATTGGTCGGGAGGGGCTGACCTACGCCAGTTGGCAGGTAGCCCAGCAGCGAGAGATTCCCTTTGTTTTGACTCCCGTCCATCATCCTCGCTGGGTGGGCTGGCGCTATCGAGAATATCTGAAGCTTTATCAACGGGCTGATGCGGTGATTGCCCTCACCCAGACCGAGGCCAAGATTTTACATCGGTTGGGTGTCCAGGAAGACCGCATCCATGTCACCGGGCATGGCCCCGTGTTGGCTCCCCAGGCAGATGCCCAGGAGTTCCGGCGCACCCACGGTATGACTGCTGGGCCGATGGTGCTGTTTTTGGGACAACACTACCCCTACAAGGGCTTTCGGCAGGTGTTGGAAGCGGCCCCACTGGTGTGGGAGCAGCAGCCAGAGACCCAGTTTGTCTTCATTGGCCCAGCGGTGAAGGATTCGGATCGGGCCTTTGTAGAAATGGCTGATCCGCGCATTCATCAACTGGGGGCGGTGGATTTACAGACAAAAACCAACGCCCTAGCGGCCTGCGATGTGCTCTGTGTGCCCTCTAGCCAGGAGAGTTTTGGTGGGGTGTATACCGAAGCCTGGAGTTTTGGCAAACCCGTGATTGGCTGCACCATTCCGGCGGTAGCGGAGGTCATAAGTAATGGGCAGGATGGCTACCTAGTGAAACAATCCACACCCGAAATCGCGGATTGCCTTCAGGATTTGCTCAACCATCCTGAAACTGCCGCCCAGATGGGGCAAGCGGGCCACCAAAAAGTACAAGACCGCTACAGTTGGCCCACCCTGGCACAAAAAACAGAGGCCGTCTATCGCGGGCTAGCCCAGTAATCGACTAGCCCAGTAATCGAATCAACTTTTCGGCAGCACTAATTACCCCAGGCCAAAAGACCTGGGGTAAACGAGGAATCGGTTAAGGGGTGAGAGATCCAAGGTCAGGCTTACCAAGCCTTGGGTTGAAAGCTAAGGTCATTCAAAATCATCATGTCTTCGCCGGATTGGGCCATCACAAACAGCCCTCGCCGATAGGCATAACGGTCGGCCCCGGATTCGATGCCGATGCCTGCAACGGCTCCATAGAGTTGCATATCCGCGTATTCGGGAAAAAACTCGGAGAAGCGCCCTAGATCAGTGATGAAATCCTTGACATCGGCCACGCTGAGGCGGCTTTTCACTTCCACGGCCAGGACGTGCCCCTGGTTCACCACCAGCACATCAATTTCTAGGGTGTCACCTTCGTGGTGCCGTTTGTTTCGCTGGCTGACTTGATCGACAGGAATGCCCCGCTCTAAAAAGAGTCGTTCGCAGGCGGGGGCCACGAGGTCTTCCACAAAGCGCCCCCACGCCCCACCGAGTTCGCTGATTTGCTTGCTCACTTGCCGGTTGACACGACGGTTTTCCTCGATAACCTCCTGGATCTTGCGATCCGTTTCTTGAAACTTGCGGTCAGTTTCTTGGAACTTGCGGTCAGTTTCTTGGAAAAGCCTCAGGATGTCGTCGTAGGTGGGCTGGGGGGTGGCCATGGGAGGAGCGGAAGTAGTTTGAATGTATTGTAGCAGGCGCGTTAAGGGGGCGGCAGGGTGACAGGCGGCCTATTTTTTGGCAGCACAAATTACCCCAGGCCAAGAGACCTGGGGTAAATAGAGGATGAATTTAGGAGAGGGGGAATTAGGTCTTTTACAAGACGGTCGCGAGTGAGGGGCTACCGTTTCCGGGACTGCTGGAAGTGTTGGGCGGTCAGGCGCAAACCTTGATCAACGCTGACGGGAGGTGTCCATCCCAGTAAGGTCTGGGTTTTACTAATGTCAACTTGTAATGAACCACACAACCGCTGAGCTAGGGCAGGTTTACCGATAATCTGGGCAGTAGATTGGATGATGGGCATAGGCACGGGGATCAGGCGGGCGGGTTTATCCAGAGCTTTGGCGAGGCGTCTGAGCAGGTCGGTGGTGGAGAGGTCTTCGTTGTCGCTGACGAGAAAGGTTTGGTTGGCGGCGGCGGGGTGGGTGAGGCAGGTGGTGATTAAGTCAACGAGATTGGGGAGAGCCAGGAGGCTGCGACGGTTGTGGATGGCACCGAGGGGCAGGGGATAGCCCTTATCTAACCAGCGCATGAGGGATAGGAAGTTTGCTTTAACGCCAGGGCCATAGACCAGGGGAGGGCGGATGATGACGACCTCCATTCCTGTAGTTTGAGCAATGTGGCGAAGTTGAACTTCGGCTTCGGCCTTGGATATGCCGTAAGGGTCTTGGGTGTTAGGGCTATCCTGGGCGGTGAAGGGTTGGCCTATAGGAGTGTATTCGCCGTTGACTTTGATGGAACTGAGGTAGATAAAGCGTTTGACCCCGGCTAGGGCGGCTGCCTGGGCGAGGTTAGCGGTAGCGGTGGTGTTGACGGTACGGAAGGCGGCGAGGGGATCGGCTGCGGTGTCCTGCATTTGGTGGACGCGGGCAGCCAGATGCACCACATAGCCTACTTTTTCTAAAGCAATACTTTGAGGGATATCTTGAAGAGAATTAAGAATAATAGGTCGTATTGAACGGGGTAAAGTATCTACTAATTTTTGAGAGCGGTAAATCCCAAGGATATCTTGGCACTCACCTCTTTTAAGAAGTTCAAAACATAGACTCTGACCTACAAAGCCACTTGCACCTGTAACGAGTATGGTGCCATTTTTCATAGTACTTTCCAGCCATGGCTATTGAAGAAGGTTATGGCAGAGCGCAGAAACATAGAAATATGTTTTAATCCTTTGCGAGACGCATAGCCACCATAATGCTCTATTTTCACAGACGGGACATAAGCAATTGGGGAAATTTTTCTGGTTCTTATGCTTATATCAAAATCTTCAAAATACATAAAATATTTCGGGTTAAAGCCTTGCAAAGATTCAAAAACATCTCTACGAAATAACATAAAGCAACCACTTACAAGTTCGGGATTCCAGAATACCTCTTCCTTATCAAGGATATCTCTCATCTCATATTTGGCCAAACGACTAGAGAAAAGCTGTCTAAATCGTCGAGGTAGAAATCCTCGAATCAAAAGATCAAAAATCGATGGATACCTTTTACAAAGGTATAGTTTTTGGCGACTGCTATCAATAGCGCTTGGGGAAAGTAAGCCACAATCTGGATTAGCTTCCATAAAAGATAATGCTGAAGTAAGAGCATCTTTTTCTAAGAGAACATCAGGGTTGAGAACTAAAAAGTAATCTCCCGTAGATTTCTCAAAAGCGAGATTATTCCCTAGCCCGTAACCAACATTGCCATGACCAGTCAAGAACTTTATATTCATTTTCTCATTTATCTGCTCATTTACGAAAAAATGAGGCTTTACACCTGAATGAAAGTCGTTACCGTTGTCTACTAAAAATATTTCAAGATTTGACAGGCGGCCAAATTTTCTTGACTCGTTGCTGCTGAAAATTATGGCTGACAATACTTTTTTTAAAAGATCTATTTCTGGATGATAGGTTACAATCGAAATTGTGATTTTGATTGGCATGGCTTGATTGACTGATGAAATTCATGCAATTGGTCAATTGACTTAACATCTAAAATATACTAATTACTGGAATAATTTTTCTTAGAAAGAATAAAGTTTCCAGTCTTATATACTTAAGAATTGAAAAAAATACAAGGATTGGCAATAATAGATATAGAATTCCTCTTGAATTGCAAACATGAAAATATGCCTGAATTTCTCCTTGTCTCATCTTCCATCGATTTGTGCTTAAACTAGCAGGCTGTTTATGAACATAGGCCAGTTCAATGTTAAGAATAGCAGCTCTGTTCCCAGAACAACATAGCTGCATCCAGAGCAAATGGTCTTCACAATATCGCTGATTTATATTAAAGCGACTATTAATATTTTTCTTTAGCATTACAGATGGTGTAACGAAGGGATTAGAAACTATAACCCTGAAGCAACTAAGAAACTCATTTTGAGACCTTTTATAATCAACTCGTTGATTCTTCTGAGTTCCTAAAGAGTCGAAAACAGTAGATTTATTTGATGAGGTTGTACTTTCGTCAACGATAACGTTCAAATGCCCACATAGCGAAATCTCTGGATGTTCTAGCATCCATGAGTATTGAAAAAAAACTTTCTGATGATGCCAAGTATCATCAGAATCTAAAAATGCTATGTAGTTTTCTTGTGCTAAGTTCCACCCAGTGTTCCTTGAGAAACTAGGTCCTCGATTCACAGTGTTTTTAACTAGCTTGACGGGAACATAAGGATGATCCGTTATGAATTCTTTTATTATCTTTACAGTGTTATCAGTACTACAGTCATCTATACAAATTATCTCCTTAACAGGTAGGGTCTGTTCTTTCACTGAGCATAGAGCTCTCAGAATAGTCTTTTCTGAATTGAAGCATGGGATAATTACGGACACTGATGCTTTTTCCATTGACATATATCATGTAAATAAAAACAATAAATGTTGGCCATGCTGTCATGTAGTAGTAATTAAATCCGTACAGATATATTGCTAGGACGGCTACATTATTAAACCGTCCTAGCTTTGACAGAAAATAGCAATACCCCAAAAAACCTAATAGGCCGAAGTTTACTACCAGAGAGGATATATTAGAGAAGCCTCTTCTGATAGTTACTTCTTCAGGGACATTGAAGACTCCTAAAAACATCTCAGGAGCAGAAGAACGTAGATACCAATCCAGACCGCCATACCTAGCAGAAAATGTTCCTCCAATATCTAGTGCTACTATGGATTGATAGTAAGTGTAAACAAAAATGGTATGAATAAAAAATACAAAAAGCATATAGCTAAAAAGATTAAGTTTTAAGAGCTTTTTCCAAAGGAGAAATCCAGTAATTCCCAAAGCAGCATAAATCGATATGTACGAAAAGCTAATGATGTAGCCTATTATGCATAGAAATTTGATTATTGTCTTTTTTGTGATAAAGAAATATACACCAACAGTAAAGGCAAAATATGACGGCTCTGAGGTTAGGGATGCGACTCTCAATATTCCTCCGCGCGTATCATATGCACCTCCTTGACCAGATGCTCCGATCTGTTCAAAGAGTCCCGTTGCATATCCGATATTGCCAGTGATAATGGCAATATACTGGAATACACCATATATAACTAGAATTGCAACCGAGACATCAATGACTTGATGCAACTTTTCTTCGCTACAGAAGGCTTTAAGATATAGGAAGTAAAGAAATAATATAATAAATCTGATTAGATCTATAAATAGATAAGGTTTCAAAAGGATTGCTATAATGGATAGCCCAAGAAAGCCTATAATTAGCAATATTATTTTTTTGGGGTACTTCAGCTTTTTTCTTAAGAGCAGGAAAAGGATTGCCAGAAAGGAAGGATAAAAAGCTAATCCGAATACGTTTATCGAGAATATTGTCCACAGGGAGAAAAGTAAAAGTGTTTGATGCATTGTTCAAAATATCTTCACATTTTAAATAGCTTTTTTAAGTGCAGACCTATACTTAGAAAGAATCATGAATTGGGAAGCAAGTACTCAATCACTTTAATTCTCAGTAGCAGTAGTTCGACAATGATAGGCAAATATCCTAACTCCAACAAAATAAGCTTTAACTCCGTTAATCTAGCAAGACTGTTAGAAGATGCACCACCATCTGAAAAATGGGTAATTAGCATGTTGATATTTAAAAATCGAAAATTTTGAGTCCTTAGAATCTTGAAGAATTTAAAATCAGATGCGATCTTATAATCAGTATCAAACCATTCTAGATTGGACACCGAACTAACACGAACAAAGCTGGTTGGTTGGTAAGCAGGCATAGAAGTAGGTAGAAAGTTATGACCAACTCTACAAACGCTTTTTCCACTACTTTTGTGAACCAACAAAGAGCCGTGGTATAAGTCATATCCAGGGTTGTCCTTGATCTTAGAAACAACTCTTGAAATTACATTCTTTTCAAAATAATCATCGCTATTTAGATGTATTACGTATTCTCCCTTAGTGCAAAGAACCCCCTTATTCATTGCATCATAGATGCCCTTATCTGGCTCACTCACCCAATAATCTATGGCGTGTTCATAATGCCTAACGATATCCAGGGTTGAATCTGTGCTGCCACCATCAATGATAATATATTCAATGTTGTCATAGTCTTGATTGATGACGCTTAGGATTGTCCTCTCTAAATACTTCTCTCCGTTAAAAACGACGGTGACAACAGTTACTAAAGGATTTTCAGGAAGGCTGACTTTAAAGTAACCTTGGGTTCTTAGGCCACCTTCTCCTTTTCTGTCATCAATAAATGGTAAAAATAGAAGGGTTTCAGGGTAACAGTAATTTTCTTCAGCGACAGACAGAACCTTTGTGCTGACTAGGCGTGTGGTGCTGTATTGTTCGTTTAATAAAAATAACTCAAGATTTTCCATTTACTTTCATACTTTTAATGTCTGTATATCGGAGCTAAGTAACTAATGCTGCTGTCTATTTACTTGAACAGGAATTTCGCTGGTTTACTACTACATTAGTTGATCGTGGAAAGATTCTTCCCAGTGGCATAGAAACTCATTAAGCTCACTCCAGGTTTTGGCTTTATCCAAGACCGAATAGGCTGGTCGTTGGGCGGCGGTGGGAAATTCGGCGGTCGTAATTGGAATAACGGGGATAGAGTGATCTAACAAGCCCAGTTTACGCCCATGGCGTTGAATTGCCACCGCAAAATCATACCAACTGGCGACCCCGGCATCGGTGACATGATAAATCCCTCGCCAATCCTGAGCCAGCCCTTGCCAGAGTGTTGTCGCTAGGGTGTGGGTTGCTGTTGGGGTTCCAATCTGATCCGCCACTACCCGCACCTCGTCACGTTCCGCCATCAGCCGCAGCATCGTGGTAACAAAATTCCGGTTGATGCCATCATAAACCCAAGCCGTGCGCACAATCAGCGCCTGATCCCCAAGGTGGGATTGAACCGCTTTTTCTCCTTCTAGCTTGCTTGCGCCATAGACATTGATCGGATTTGGCACCGCATCGGGAGGGTAGGGGGTTGAGGCTTGGCCATCAAACACAAAGTCGGTGGAAATATGAAGAAGCCGCCCTCCCGTTTTGGCCAGAGCAGCAGCCAAATATCCAGGCGCATCGCCATTAACCGCAAAGGCTAAGTCTGGTTCCGATTCGGCCCGATCAACAGCGGTGTAGGCGGCAGCGTTGATCACCCAATCGGGCTGGAGATCAGCAATGAAAGACTCCACGGCGGTGCGATGGGTAATATCTAGTTGGTGTCGATCCAGCGCTATCACCCTATAGCCAAGGGGAACAGTAGCTCTCAGGGCTTGCCCCAGTTGGCCATTGGCCCCTGTAATCAGGATTTTGCAACTTGGTGATGAGACTTGGGAGGGTATCGGTAATTCTGAGGTCATCGCTTCACCTCGCCATAGCAAGGCAATTGATCCTCGCTCAGATCCGCAAGGTAGGCAGCTTGGGCGTCTTTATCGGACAACTGCGGATTCGCCAAAGGCCAGTTGATATTGATCGCTGGGTCATCCCATCGCAGGCTCACCTCAGAGTCACGGTGATAAAAGTCTGTGCATTTATAGGCAAATAAGGCCGTTTCGCTGAGGACACAAAAGCCGTGGGCAAACCCCTCAGGTATCCAAAGCTGTCTCTGATTTTGGGCCGATAGCACTTCCCCTGCCCATTGCCCAAAGGTTGGAGATCCCACCCGCACATCGACCGCTACATCAAAGACCTCCCCTTGCAGCACATAGACGAGTTTGCCTTGGGGATGGGGCCACTGAAAATGGAGCCCACGCAAGATTCCCTGCTGAGAAAACGACAGGTTATCCTGCACAAAGTGGGGGCCAATGTGATGATCAGCGTAGCGATTTGCATGGTAAGTCTCTAGGAAAAATCCCCGCTGATCCCGGTGAACTTGGGGTTCCACGAGCTTAACTTCAGAGAGTTGAGTGGCCGAAACTTTCATCGTGTAGGCAGGGGAGAATACAAAGCAGGATACGGATCGCAGCTAGAGATTCAGCGTTGGGTTGGGTTGACTCAACTGCCGCAGATACTGACCATAGCCGTTTTTGGCCAGCTTATCCGCGAGTCCTGCCAGTTGATCTGAGGTAATCCAGCCCTTGTTGTAGGCAATTTCCTCGAGGCAGGCGATTTTTAGCCCCTGGCGGTGTTCTAGAGTTTGGACAAACTGGGCTGCCTCTAGCAAACTGTCGTGGGTGCCCGTATCGAGCCAAGCAAAGCCTCGCCCCAATCGCTCTACCCGCAACTGCCCCAGGGATAGGTAGGTCAAGTGGATATCGGTAATCTCTAACTCACCCCTAGCCGAGGGGCGCAGTTGTTTGGCGATCTCAACGACCTGGTTGTCGTAGAAATACAATCCGGTCACAGCGTAATCCGACTTAGGCTTCTGGGGTTTTTCCTCTAGAGAAAGAACCGTACCATTGGCATCAAATTCCACCACACCAAAGCGTTCCGGATCCTTGACTTGGTAGCCAAAGACCGTGGCTCCTCCCTGATAAGTGACGGTCTTTGCGGCCTGGTGGAGTTGTGCCGTGAAGCTTTGGCCATAGAAAATATTGTCACCTAGGGCCAAGCAAACGGAGTCCTGGCCGATAAAGGACTCGCCGATCAGAAACGCCTGAGCCAGACCATCGGGGTTAGGCTGGACAGCGTAGCTTAATTCAATGCCCCACTGCTGCCCCGTACCCAATAATCGCCGAAAGGCTGGCTCGTCCTGGGGAGTCGTGATCACCAAGATTTCCCGTACATCCGCCAGCATCAAGACCGATAGTGGATAGTACACTAACGGCTTATCGTAAATGGGCAGCAGTTGTTTAGAAGCACCCAGGGTGATGGGATAAAGGCGGCTACCAGATCCACCCGCTAGCAAGATTCCTTTCACGCAAGTACCGAGGGAGAAGACCTTTCAGAATGGGATCCATTCCACGACCCAGTTTTCAATCGAGACTGAGCCAGCTAAAGATTACTTGAGCAGATAACTCGAGCATCGACAAGGAATCGAGTATAGGCAATGCGTCTTTGTCAGATTTGAGTTCGGGGAATTGCTGGGGCTTCAAGATCAGAACCGATTCGTCTTTTGGATCAATCAGCCAAGCTAACTGAGTTCCGGCCTGGAGACAGACCATGATTTTCTTGATAACCTTATTAGCTGATTGGTCTGGGGACAAAATCTCGATCACCCAATCGGGATAGGTATCCACGCGGTTGGCGATTCTACCCGTTTCTGTTTTGGGGATGCGCTCCCAGCGAAACACGCTAATATCAGGCACTAGGGAGCGACCGTTGATATTGCACCGTAGCTCGGTGAAGGCATGGGCTAGCTTCTGGGGTAAAGCCACCTGGTTGATGGTGGTACCTAAACGGATTTGAAGGACACTATGCTCTCCCTGGGGCACGGGCTTTGGCTCAATGTTGCCGTCAATGTATTCAGCGTAGGGTTTAGCCTCTGGCAATGCCAAAAATTCCTCTAAGGTTAGAGCCGACTTGACAGTTGAGGTGGCGATCACGATCTAGACTCCCCAGAGTTAGGGTCTCCACAAGATTGACCTCAGTTTAACGCGATTCTCTGGTTGCAACTCCTTATTCCCAAGGCTTGGCCATCGGTCAAGATGGAGCGGATGAATGAACTAAGTTAGGGTTAACCCTAGGCGCTGGCGGTCGTAGGTATTGGATAAGGCTTGTTCGCACCAGTCACGATTGGCCAGATACCAGGCGACTGTTTTACGCAGACCACTGGTAAACGTCTCCTGGGGTTGCCAGCCCAGTTCCCGCTGAATTTTACTGGCATCAATGGCGTAGCGCTGGTCATGGCCAGGGCGATCTGCGACGTGGGTAATTAAGTCGGCATAGCGCAAAACGCCTGGGGGTTTGTGGGGGGCGAGTTCTTCTAGTAGGTCGCAGATGTGGTGAACCACGTCAATATTGCGCACCTCGTTGTGGCCACCGATGACGTAGGTTTCGCCCGGTCGGCCTTGGGTGAGTACGGCATAAAGGGCACGGGCATGATCCTCCACATAGAGCCAATCCCGAATTTGCTCTCCTTGGCCATAGACGGGGAGCGGTTTGCCCTCTAGGGCGTTGAGAATCATCAGGGGAATCAGTTTTTCTGGGAAGTGGTAGGAGCCGTAGTTATTGGAGCAGTTGGTGATGAGGATGGGAAGGCCGTAGGTGCGATGCCACGCCCGCACCAGGTGGTCGGAACTGGCCTTACTGGCGGAATAGGGGGAACTGGGGGCGTAGGGGGTGGTTTCGGTAAAGTAGCCCTCGCGTTCCTCTAGATCGCCAAAGACTTCATCGGTGGAAATATGGTGAAACCGGAACTGGGCTTTGGTCTCTGGTTCTAGATCTTGCCAGTACCGACGAGCGGCCTCCAGAAGCGTGTAGGTGCCAACGATGTTGGTGTGAATGAAGGCCGCTGGGCCATCAATGGAGCGATCCACATGGGTTTCGGCGGCTAGGTGCAAGATAGCGGTGGGGTGATAGGCATCAAAAATACGGGTGAGTGCAGCAGCATCGCAGATATCAGCCTGCTCGAAGTAGTAGCGAGAGGAGTCGGTAATGGGCTGGAGGGATTCGAGGTTGCCTGCGTAGGTGAGCTTATCGAGGTTGATGACGGTGTGGGGCGTGTGCTGGATCAAATAGCGGACAACGGCAGAGCCGATAAATCCGGCTCCTCCGGTTATCAGCAGTCGCCTAGCGGGCGTGAGGGGGATGGTCATGGGTAATCGTGAGAGCCTGATTGACTGACAAAACTTGTGGAACCCAAATCCGTCAAAGGATCAGGTCTCCTGACCCCTACAGCATTTGTCGGGCTAGGAATCGGGGGTTTCTAACCCGGACTTGGGATTAATCCCTATACTCCCGCAAGAAGGCGACAAAATCCGCTAGGGCTGATCGGGTGTCTCCCTCTGGGGCAAGTTGATGTTGTAGTTGGAGAATAATCCATCGATTTTGGACTCCATCTCGGCGCACCGCGCGTTCTTTTTCCTTGTCTGCAAGATCATCGCGTCGAGATTCTCGTTCTCTTGCTCGTCGTCTTTCTTCCTCTGCTCGTAGGCACTCATCTTTCGTCTGTGCTCGGCTTCGGCGTTCACGCTGGCCCGCGCTAGCGCCTAATTTGTCGAGGTGCCCGGTTTCGAGCTGGGAGAGTACCCATTGGATGCCGTGGGCGAGTGCTTAGGTATCAAAGGCTGGGGCGAGCTAGTCACGCCGTAGAAAGATTCCATCCACTTGCAAAGACTGCCCTGTATGCGGGTCAGTAAAACCTTTTTGCAGCGCCCAAAGCATAAAGCCTTCAGCTTCTAGGCGATTAATGATATCGAGCCAAAGGTGCTGACCATCGTAAAGAGGCACTAACGACAGCTCGCAGAGGACACCCCGTGCCCGCTTCAGGGTCTCGCTGGCACCGTCCAGGACTTGCCACTCATAGCCTTGGGTGTCGATTTTGATAAACAAATTTGAATCAGGCTCAAGATAGAGGTTTGCTACGCTATCTAGACACGAAATTGGTACTTTCTCAGAAGATACATACACTGATTCAGGGGATGCGTTGGAATGTGATTTTAGCATTGGTAATACGGACGATGATACTGAGTTACCAGCGATGTTGATTTCAATCTCACCATCATGATCACCAATGGCGCATTGACTATGGATAAACCAGTTATTATCCTGCCTAGCCAACTTAACAAGCTTTTCCCTTGCGGTAGACAAGGGTTCAAAGCTAATAATTTTTCCTGGATAGCCATCATCTCGAACTCCCTTCGCGAATTGCCCTTCATTTGCACCAATATCAAGAATTACATTAATATGGGCTACCTCAAGTACTTTGTTTAACTGTGCTGCTGGTGATGTAGCAGGATGATAACGACTAACCTCAATATTAAATTTTCTAGCTATTTTCTTGATGTTTTTTTTCATCTTTCTTTCTAGATAATGTTTTCAGGGGATATTTGTAGGTAGTGCATTAATCTACAGGTCAGAGAAAAAACAGCCAAAAAACAGCAAGCTACTGACGTAAGGCCTTTAGGGTCGCCTGATTATTCTCTAGCCTGTACGAAATAGGACTATCAAGAGCGGATGACCTTGCTTGGCCAACTTCTCCCGGAGGCTGTGATTGTAATCATGGATGAACAACCAGATGGCCCCGATGTGATTCTCGAGCTTCTTGGAGAACGACAGGGTCTTTCTCACCAGTCGTGCGCCTCGCTGCCTCAGGGTGTTGTTCAAGCGCTCGATGTAACTGGTCAGTCCACTGTCTTTACCCACGGCCTCATGACGTTTGCTCGGAATCACCGTGACATAGGCTTCCCAGAAGCCCGTATCGACTTTGGCGCATTGGCGATACACCGCTGGCAGGGATTCCCAGAGTGCCTTCGCTGAAGCCCGAGAACGGTTACCGATGTGACACCCAATCACTTCCCGGGTCTCGGCATCAATGGCGAGCCAGACCCATTGCTGGTTCCCTTTATGATCCATAAACGACCACAGTTCATCCATCTGCACCTTCAGAGAGCCTTTCGGTTTGGGGACAACCTCTGCGACTTGGGGCACCGCCTCGTAGGTCGCATTAGCCTGACCTTGCACCCAACTCTCCGAGGTCTCCGTTGCTCGGGCAATGCCCGAGCAACGGGATCTTTTCGTGTAACAACCGATTCACCAGTTCCTTCGTCTCCTTCGGTTTCGGTTGCCATTGCGGATTTTCCACGAACTGACGACCACAGTCCCAACACTTGTAATTTTGCTTCCCCCGATGGCTGGTTCCGTTCTTGGAGATGTCGTGAGACCCACAGGTTGAACAGGTCATTTCGATGGTCATGGGCTGCTCCTCCCTGCGGTATCGTGGTGGTGTGGTCTGATTTTCCTCCGTCCCAGGCATTAATGCACTACCGACATGGCAAAGCCTCTGAGATATGCAATTCCAGCGTCTCATGTCACCTCACCTTTTCCCCTTCGGGTCACGAGGTTTCAAGCCTTTCACCCACTTCTGTCGGGCACTGGTTTCTAAAAGTATGATTCTTGATTCCTCGTTACCCAAAGTCCTTGCATAGCATGGGTTTCAAAAGACATCCCACTTTAGTAGTCCAGTGCCGGAGCGGTTGAGTCAGCCATCAAACAAATTGGGCGTCGAGTGCAGATATCAGGAGCGCAATGGAAGCGAGAGAACGTTCCACAGGTGTTAGCTCATCGCTGTGCTTATCTCAATGGCTTGATTGGTTCACCGCTACCTACAATTAAGCATAATTGCTTATTGTAAAGGTGACATGCTCCCCAGAGCGGTTTATTACCGACAAGGTCTATTGTGGTTATCGATCTAGTAGTACATTAATGAACTAAACCCTCTTAAAGAGAGTAAAAGTTTATCCAACACTCAACTTACCTCTTACACGGAAGGCGTTTTATCAGAATTACAGCATTGGTGAGCTTTGATTTTTTCAAAAAAGAGGTGGGCCATTCTTCCCCATAAGCGAAGCTAACATAAAATACAAATGGAAACCTCCACCTTTGAAGGGAATTAAAAATAGCCATAGAAGTTGTCTTGCATAAGCCTTAAACGTCAAGGGCTTTATCTGAAAAAGACTTTTGTAAGCACTTCTTATATTACCCTCTTTCCAATAAAAGTGTAAAACAGCTTGATGCCCCATGTTTAACCACTTGGTTTTATGTGACTCATACTCTTCAGAGTACTCTGGGTACAGACTATCTAGCTTCAGAAATATATAATGTATTTCATCTGGAAAAGGAATAACCTCGTAGGTCTTGTGGGTATTATTATCATGAAGTCGATAATAACATAATACCTGATTAACCAAAGTCATTTTCCAGTCAACAGCTAAACGAAGAAACAAGTCGGCTTCTTCAGTTATATTAAGTGTTGCATCAAACCAGTGATCCAAGGCATGTAAAGAGTCTGCACGAATTATTGCTGAACTCAATGTAATAAAATAATCTGACAAAATATCATTAAAGGTGTACATACTCTTTAATGCTTGCTGGGGGAGAATTGCAACCCTACCCTCTTGAATGTCTCTTTGCTTGATATAGCCTGCATTGCTAATCACTATCCCAACACTTGAGTTCTCCAAGAATAGTGGTATCTGTAGTTCTAACTTATTCGGCATCCATACATCATCACAATCTAAAAAAGCTAAAAACTCACCTTCGGCGTACTTACATGCAATATTCCTTGACTCTCCTAGTTTAATAGTCAAAGGATTACGGAAATATTTTAGTCGATTATCATAACTGTTCGCAATGACAGCAGTTTGATCCACTGATGCATTGTCTACAAAAATAATTTCCCAGTTAGGATAGGTCTGTGCATATACAGAGTTGATCGCTTCTCTCAAATAGCGTTCACCGTTATAGCAATTGATAATAACGCTTACTAATGGATAATCTTCCCGATCTTTATTCATGGTTCATCCGTAAGGGTTGAGTATTGACTTCTGGCATTTTTTAGTAGCTCGATAATTTCTTGCTAATTAAGTCGATTTGTTCTGTTGATACGTCAGGATGCAATGGTAGAGTCATTAGTGTTGGATATACTTGATCTGTAACTGGTAATTCATAGTTAGAACTGGGAGAAAACAAGGATAAATGATGGTTGGGTTGATAATGTAACCCTGTTTGAATACCAAAATTTAACAGATTTTGACGAAGGGAGTCTCTAGAAATTTCATTTGCTACACAAATGGGGTAAATATGGGGTACCACTTCCTCATAATTATGGACTAAGGGAGTTACCAAAGAAAGACTAGTCAACTTTTTATCGTAGTAACGAGCTAGGTTTTGACGTTTCTCAGCCAATTCAGGGAAACGCAGCAACTGTACTCGCCCGATCGCTGCCATTATGTCGCTCATGTGATATCGCCAGCCCTGGGCTGTAACATTAAAGTCCCAGCTGCGTTGTCCTTGAAAGCGTTTCTCTGTATCTTTTTCTACTCCTAGTAAGCGGGCATCACGCACACGAGCCATCACCTCTTCGTCGTTAGAGACAATACACCCCCCCTCCCCGGAGGTAAGGTTTTTAATCCCGTCAAAGCTAAAGCAGGTGACATCCCCAAAACTACCCACTAATTGACCGTGATATCTGGTTCCAAAGGCATGAGCAGCATCTTCTATTACTCTAAGCCCGTAGTGACTGGCAAAATCATAAATCTCATCCAGTTTTCCCACGCCCCCACTATAGTGAACAGGCATCACTGCCTTTGTTCGAGATGTAATGCGCTTTTCAGCGTCTCTCCAGTCCAGCGTTAAAGTTTCGGGGTCAATATCGCAAGGTATGGGAGTTGCTCCCGTTGCCGTAATGGACTGGAAAGAAGCAACGTACGTTAAGGATTGAACTAAAACCTCATCACCTCTACTAATCCCACAGGCTTGCAGAGCCAGGTGCAGTGCAGCAGTGCCGTTGACTACGCAGGCAACGGGCCGCTTAAACAGGCTAGTCAGTTCTTGCTCAAAGAGGTTGACTTCCTGACCCATGCCCAAAAATTCACGGTCTAGAACTGCCATGACAGCTTGCTTTTCTGCGTCGGTGAGGCAAGATTTAGAAAGTCTGATCAATGATGGTGATTCTGAGAGCATATTATCGACTCCAAGGCGCTTTGCCGCTTTGCCAGAGGCTTTCTAGTAGATCGCGATCACGCTTAGTGTCCATACATTGCCAGAATCCCTCATGCTGATAAGCCATCAGCTCACCTAAGGCGGTTGCTTTCTCTAAGGGTTCAGCTTCTAGCACGGTATCCTCCCCTGCAATTAAATCAAAAAATTCAGGTTCCACCACAAAAAAACCTCCATTAATCCATCCCTGGCGAACTTGAGGTTTTTCTTGAAAAGAAATGACTTGACCATCAGAAATTTCTAATTCGCCAAAACGAGCCGAGGGTCTTACTGCGGTGACTGTAACCATACGACCATGCCTGCGATGGTAAGCCAGCAAATCATCTAGATTAATGTCGGCTAAACCATCTCCGTAGCTTAGGAAACAGGTTTCGTTCCCAATCAGGGCTTGAAGTTGTTTGATCCGTCCCCCAGTCATACTGTTGATTCCAGTATATACAAGGCTAACCTGCCAATCAATTTCTTTTTTCATCAAGGTCGTCACCTTTCCTGTGCCAAGATTGATGGTAAAGTCAGCATTGAGAGCAGGATAGTTGAGAAAATACTGCTTAATCACATCTGCTTTATAACCGCAGGCGATATAAAAGTTTTTATGGTCGTAGTCAGCAAAGAGTTGCATGATATGCCAAAGAATAGGCTGGCTACCGATGGGAACCATTGGTTTAGGCAAAATCTCAGTATATTCAGCCAGTCTAGTGCCAAAACCGCCAGCGAGAAGAATAACTTTCATGAGTTTAACGTCCAATCAAATGGGACAAAGTTAAGTTCAGCCCGATCAATTTCTTCTGGGTCGTGTTCAAGATCGGCGAGGTTCAGCAAAAGATTGAGTTCTTGACTCAAACCTTGAAATGCCATCCAAATCCTCGGAGGAACAGTGAGACGCTGATAATTTTCGGGAGAAACAATCGTAGATTCAATTTTTCCCTGAGTTGAGGAGTTTGGGCGATCATCGTATAATACAAAACGAATAGATCCACTGGGAACAACAAGATTGAGAGTCATCCGGTTATGGCGTTTCCAAGGCTTGATGACACCATAATGAATGGTGGAAAAATAGGCTTCACCAAACGCCACATAACCTGGATCCGAGGATTTGATCCCATGCAAAACATCACCTGCATCCAAGGAAATGCGGCGAAGCGGAGTCAAAAGTACACCATCTAACATAGTGGAAAGATTATTGAAGTCACATAGAAGAATTCTAACTCGTTGCGGGTGAGGCACAAGAAATCGTCCAAACGGACTGACGCTCTTGGGCATAGGTTTCGTAGCAGGCGATCTGTTCTTGGGTCACTGACCAGACATCACGACTGTCGGAGTAGTATGCTTGATACCATTGTGTTGTTAAAGCAACTGTTTCTTTAAACGTTAAAATAGGCTTCCATCCCAGATAATGTAAAGCTTTATCACAACAAAGTTTGAGCAATCCAGCTTCATATAGGGATTCTGGGTTGGAACAATCTGTCCAAGCTGCATTTGTCCAATGCTGTTGCATTGAATTCAGCAGATTGGCAACCGTGTAGTTTTGCTCTGCACTGGGTCCAAAGTTAAAAGTCTCACCATTGAGAAGGGAGTTATTGGCCAGTTTTGCTGCTAGGGTTAAATAACCAGATAGAGGCTCTAGAACATGCTGCCAAGGACGGGTAGCATGGGGATTGCGGATTAAGACGGGTTGATCGGAAGACCAAGCTCTCATAGTATCTGGGACAATGCGATCACTAGCCCAATCGCCGCCGCCAATAACGTTTCCAGCTCGTCCCACTGCGACCCTAACAGGTGAGCCGCTAGCACCAAAGTAGGATGCAGCATAGCTGCGGATGACCAGCTCAGATGCCCCTTTAGAACCACTATAAGGGTCTTTTCCCCCTAGGCGATCAGTTTCTCGATAGCCCCACACCTGTTCAACGTTGTCATAGCACTTATCGCTAGTAATCAGGATAGCGGTACAGGAATGGTTCGAGAGTCTCAGGGCTTCGAGAATATTGAGTGTTCCAACAACATTGGTTGTAAATGTTGTGTGGGGTTCGCGATAAGACTGCCTAACTAGAGGTTGAGCTGCAAGGTGAAAGATGAAATCCGGTTGATATTGTTGAATTAATTGCTGGCACGTTCCTAAATCTTCAATATTTCCCCAGGTTTGGGTGATGCGATCTCCCATGTTGGCCGCTTCAAAATGACTGGGGGAGGATGGAATATCTTTCGATAGCCCAATAACCTTGGCTCCCTGCCGAAGCAGCCAGGCAGTCAGCCAGGATCCTTTGAATCCAGTATTCCCTGTAATTAAAATTAATTTATTGCTGAAGACTTCTAACATACAAATTTAAGGTTTACGGGCAACAGCTAAAATATAGCGCCCAGCATCAGGGACTTGGGGAGCCAACGCAAGTTCTAACTTCATTAATGCTTCTCTTTCTGAATTATTCAACAAAGAAGGCTGAACAATATTATCATGGGGGTCGTGCCCTTCCATACCTGATACCACTCCAATTCCCACTAGATCGAGCAAAGTTAGGCCAAATTTATCAGTCAAAATTTCACGAATTTCCGTTGAAGTTTGCCAAGTAAATTCTACTGAAGAACCTCTACCAATCCGACCCTGGGTTTGATTTATTAGCATATCTACATTTTCCCAGACCCGATGACGGGCGATCATTAGGGCATAAAAATATTTACTCTTAAACGACATAACTAGAATTCCCCTTGGCTTGAGAGATTCTACTATCTTGGGCAAGTCAAGCTGCCATTCAGGGTAAAAAAATGTCACCTCAGTCATGAGAATGACATCGCAGGTATTTGGCTCAATAGTTTTTAGGCACTCTGAAACAGTCTGGACTCTATAGGAAATGTTAGTAACTGATGATTCTTGCGAATATTGCTTGGCAGTAGAAATAGCGCCTGGAGAAAGATCACAAGCAATGACTTGCCCCGTAGGAAAAAGCTGAGCTAAACGCAAGGTAAAACGACCTTGGCAACAACCGAGATCGATAGCTTGAATTTGACCTGAAAGTCGATCTA
Source organism: Phormidium sp. FACHB-1136 (assembly GCF_014697375.1). GTDB lineage: Bacteria > Cyanobacteriota > Cyanobacteriia > Phormidesmidales > Phormidesmidaceae > Nodosilinea. The sequence goes on along the minus strand of NZ_JACJRS010000002.1, from coordinate 15,427 downwards.
AATGAGGGCGAATGAATGTCCAATATTGCTCTGCGTAGTAAGGTTCATCAGGAGCTGTAACCATATTGTATTGGGTTGATTCACGAACTAAGTTCTCCTGAATATCTTGAGGTTCAAATTGATTTGCTGCATTACTAATTATTCTAGATATTTTTCCAAAAATCCGGCTTACCAGGGAAAGTGAGGCGTAGATTATCTTTTCCATAGGTAGAATTCTTTACAGAAAAAGAGCTAAGGTTGAATCGGAAACGGGATTTAACCCAACTTGAAGTTTTTCGCGAATGCTCATAAATTCCTCGTCATACCATTGGCGAGAACTGACAAAAATTTCTTCTAATCGCTGGCGCAGATATTCCTTAGGCACTGTCTTTAATACTGGAAATTCTGTCTCTAGAAAATCGGCACTATTCCAAGCTGTGGTAAGTTCACGATCTAGAGGCAATGCAATACAACCTGACAGCAAAACATCAAAAATAGAGGCCGTAGCCATAGTGACACAGCACCGTGCTTTGCTTAACACATCTATCATCTCGTCATCACACCATTGCCACCCTTGAGGCAAATTAGTCCAGTTCATTTGAGTTAATATGACTTCTTTCCGCATCATGGGATGCGGTTTAATCATGACAGGAATCTTGAAATTGCTATTAATCCAATCAAGATGGTCGGATAGTTTATCTAAGGTTTCGGTTACTGCTTGTAAATCTAAAGACAGTAGAACAGCTAGAGCCCTACGGCTGTCATCACTCACGGGTGGAGTGAACTGCTGCCTTAAAGCTGGACCTGATTGTACTTTCTCTGGATCTAAACCCTGATCAATTAGAACCGAACGAGCTAAATCTCCACTGGTAATTATTACATCAGGAAAAACTAACGATCCAGTTTCCCCTGGAAAATTATGATAGGCCAGATAGTCTCTAGTGACTAAGCTATGATAATATCCAATGGATTTTGAGTTTAATTTTTCGTTAGTCCGACAAAAATAAGGTTGAACTCGTTCAGGTTGCATTGACTCGTAGTGGGTAATCGAAATCAAGCCTGTTAGTTCATTTCCCCAGTTTCCCAGCACAGGTTTATAAAGAAAGAACTGAGATACAGAAAATCCTGTTGCTAACTGTTTAAAACGTTCGCGAACTACTAATAATTTGATGTACAAACTTTCATAATCTATAGAATGATTGATAGCCAAAGTAGTATTGTATCCATCCCATAAGGCGACTACATAATCTCTCCAGGTTAACCAATCTTCTGGAATAAGACATGAGGATTCTCGAAGTTTTTGATAAACTTTATTCAAAGGTAATGAGATATCGAAGAGCCAAGGTAAGCGATAAACTTGCTTACCCTGTTTCTCTAACCATTGAGGTAAAACTGTAAAATAGCGACAAGCGAGTGGCCCATCTTTAGTCAAGGCTTTATCATCAAGGCATTGATGAATCAGATACAATTCTCCATGAGGAGTCTGTAGATTAGATGGACGAGATGCTCGCGCCGCGTGATAATGCTTCCAGAAGCATAAGATTTGCCGAGCTAAAGTCGCACATCCTCGAAGTATGTAATAACCAGACTCCAACAGTAAAATTATCTGCCATCCGAGCAGAGAACGGATTTTGATCAGTGGCTTCAAGTTAGTTTCAATCGTTGCAAGCAGATAGCTATCTTCACATATAACTAAAATCTCATCCTGATAGGATAAATTTTGATCGACCCAAGACTTAAGCGCAGCAATATGGATGATATCATCAAAAAAGCGACTAGACATGTTGTTACGTCCTGCCAAGTCAGTCATCCACCAATGGAGAGAATCATCATTAGCTTCTCGTTGTCTAGCAATCCAGTCAAGAATAGGGGGGCGCTGTTTGACGGACTCTTTTTGAATCAATTCTTTTAAGGAGATACGCTCTCCAACTAGACGTTGCTCCCAAGTTTTCATTGTGAGGTAGTTTCTGCCAACATATATCCATCTTCCGTTCCAGGAGTTGGAATTAAAGTTGGGGAAACGAGCATGAGTTAGGAAAAAGCGCATTTTTTCTTACCGGGTGACAAGGGGGTTGAAGATGAGATGTGGCAATAATTTGAGAAAATAAGGGGGTAAAAAAATAGGGGCAAGGGAGCCCCAAAACAACAAAATGTTACCACAATCATATCACAAAATTTTCCGAAAGCATTTGAGTGAACAGCAGTATTTGACACTGGAGATATTGTTATTATTGATACAAGCTTATCGCCAAGTAAAACTGTCAAAATTGGCGAGTTTGTTTCCCCAACCAATTAAATATGAAAGCAGGAAACGTAATTTACAAAGATTTTTAGGAATAAATAAACTCTGCGTAAAATTATTATGGTTTCCCTTGATAAAATATTGGATTAGACAATCGTTAACACCACAACAATTGAATCGAGAACAGCGCCGCTATTTTCATAAAAAACAATATCAAAAATATGGTTACTGGATGGTAGCACTGGATAGAACACAGTGGAAAGGACGGAATATATTTATGGTGACATTGGTATGGGGTACTCATGCCTTACCACTATATTGGGAAACATTAAATCATGTAGGAAATAGTAACTTATCAACCCAAAAAAGATTGATAAAGACAGCAATAAAGTTGTTGAAAAAATGTCGAATTGTGGTGTTGGCAGATAGAGAATTTCATAGTGCAAAACTGGCTAAGTGGCTTGATGAGCAAGGAGTTTACTTTGCTTTACGTCAGAAAAAAGACCTTCATTTTCAAGAAGAAATAGGACTTGAATATCAAGTTCTTAAAAACCAAGGATTTAAGCCGGGGATGTCAAAGTTTTATCAGGGAGTTAAATGTGGTAAAGGAGATGAATTAGGGTTATTTAATATCGCTGTTTATTGGAAGAGAAAATATCGTCATAAAGGACCAAAAGAACCTTGGTATATCTTAACGAATCTACCAAATCTCAAACAAACTTTATGCCTCTATAGATGTCGATGGGGAATTCAACAATTCTTCAAAGATTGTAAAACAGGTGGCTGTAGTATAAACTTTTTCTACCAATGTAACAACCGGATTTTTACCCTTAAATGTGAGAGTTTGAGCGAAATTTAGTACAGCACTTCTACTCTATTTTAGTTTATTACCCTTATTATAGCTTATCTTGATTTTGGAGTTTAACTACATGAAAATCGCTGTAGGGTGCGGAATGTGGGTTCAAAATAAACCAAAATTTGCTGAGTAATCCCTTGTAGTTATGGGCTAAGCGCCATAATTTTGGAAATTTGCCTAAAAAATATAGGGACTGATAGGATTTGTCTAACCGAACTCCGATGCCTAATTCTTCTAACGCCTTTGAACACTCATTAATCTCGAACAGATACTTGGCTTTGTAATAGTAACCACGTGCTTTAGCTGCAGAGAGGGCATATGGAAACAGCAGAATCTAAATCATGAGTAGAATAGCTGCACCAAAAAATTATGGTTTTGCCCGCAGCTAGAGAGACAGGCGGGGCGTCGGGATGATCCCAAATGAGGATTGTAGACATTGGGTTAGGTAGCATAGATACTTAATCGGAAAGACTAGTTCCTTTTAAAATGCGAGGGGTACTGGCATATTTTTTATATAGGTTGCATCAGCCGTTCTACTATAACTAAATCTTCGGGGGTATCTACAGCATGACTATCATGCTTTGTTGGCACCATCTGCACCTTATATCCATGTTCCAGCACACGCATCATGTCCACAGATTCTGCTATTTCCAAAGGGGTGGGAGGTAGCTGGGTGTATTGAAGCAAAAAGTCACGCCTGAATGGAATAATGCAAACCTGCTTTCCCATGGGTATATCTCTCACTTTACTCCGAGTAGGTATAGGTTCTCGGGAGAAATAAAGGGCATACCCCTTCAGATCACAAACTACCTTGATGCAGTTACGATCTTCAAACTCCTCCGTACTGCGGATTTCCCCCAGTAAATTGGTTACCTGAATAGTAGGATCCTTCAGCATGGGGCTCACTGCTTCCGTAATCATGTCTGGATGAGTCATAGGTTCATCCCCCTGCACCATAACTACGATATCATAACGGGTAGTTTGTTCCTGCTCTAGTTTTAATAAGGACTCAGCACAGCGATCTGATGCCCGTTCATGAGTACTTGCAGTCATAACAGACTTACCACCTATGGACCCTACATACTCGTGTATTTCCCGGTCACAGGTTGCTACTGCTGTAAGGTCAAGTAATGGAGACTTCGCTACCCGTTCATAGACATGACCGATCATGGGCTTACTGAGAATTTTGGCCATGGGTTTGCCAGGAAATCGACTGCTCCCCATGCGAGCAGGAATGATAGCTAAAATCTTCATTATGATATGAGCAAAATAAAATGATTTGTGATTAGTATCTTATGGTTTTCGACAAATTACCCACATATGCGAACTATAACCTTGTTCAGCAATCCAGTTCTGCCAACTCTGTTTTTCGTTCTCGCTGCTTATGGCTAGTAGTGTTTTCCAAAAACGATCTTTTACCAGTGCTTCATTGTTGCGTAAAATATCTATGTCCAATTTGCCCGGGGTGGTAATTTGGATAGTGTCAAAGCCAGTTCTTTTTAAAAGAAGTTTTATTGAGTAAGGATTAAAAAAGTTCAGATGATGGGGTGGGGTTACTGATTTAGATTCTTGCCAAAGAACTTGAATATCAAGTCCCAAACCAGACAGGGTTGTGAAAATAAAAATGTCACCTGGCAACATTAGAGAGTACAAGCAACTCATGAAGAAACCAGGATCATGAAGATGTTCAAACAACTCAAAGCTCACAAAAACTTTATGAGTATTTGGTAAATCCTTTGGCGTCAAGTCCTCTAAAAATTTTTCTACTACTAATATATCTTTGTTACGACAAACACTTGCTAAATGTGGACTAGGCTCAATCACAATTGGATTTTGTAGTGTTAATTCCCGAATCTCCTCTGCAAACAGTCCGTACCCCCCCCTATATCAACAACCGAAAGATTTGGAGTGGGACAGAATTTAGCCATAATTTCGTAAATTTGACGTGCCTTTGGCTTCCAAAGTTTTTCTTTGCGAGCTTGGGCAGTTTCTTTATAAAATGTTGTTGCCCAGTAATGACAGGATGGAGACTCACGATAATAGCGTGAGAAAGCGCATGCAACGGGGCGAGGGCTGACATAAAGGGTCTGGCAGTTTGGACATTGTTCATAAACAAAACCAGATTTTTCAAAGGCTGGAACCCCCGGGGTTTCGCATGCAGGACATATAATTTGTTGTCTTTTTACTGCATCAAAATAGGTTTGGGCATCTTTCATTGCTAATCGGAGATACTCATCAAATATAGCTTTAGGTCTTATTTCTTCTTCTTTCATGAAATTACCCTTGTCTTAATTGACCGTTGCAATAAACTAACTCAACCCAGTCTGTACGGAAATTTTTCGGATTTTTGGAGATCTTGGAAATATCGAAAATCTTATGTCCAGCTTTCGACATAATTTGTTCAACCTCAAGAAGAGAAGTTGATTTTTCATAAAAGTCGTAGAATGAGACCTCAACTGTACAACAACTAGTTTGACCTAACATTTCAATTGCTCCGGTGAGCACTCCTATTTCATGGCCTTGTACATCAATTTTCAAGATATCAATGCGACTAATACTATGAAGATTGCAAAACGCATCTACAGTTGTTATATCAACCTCGATTGGCTTGTTTTCTGCCTTAGCCGCATATCCTAAAGAGTCTCGAGACTGCATGTTGATAGGAATTAAACTGCCCAAATGAGAGATGTTCTGTCGATAGAAAAGCTGCTTACCTTCTTTTTCACTAATACCCATCTTGATGGGTAAACATTTCCCCCCCCATGAACAAGAGTGTACTAACGCTTCAAGTTCAGAAAAGTTATCCGGATCTGGTTCAAATGAATAAACAATCGAATCGGGAAAGATTTCCTTAAAGAACCGCACTGATTCACCCCTATGTGCACCAATATCAAAAATTATCGGTGAGTTCCTGACTACTAGTGATTTCCAGTATTTATCAGGCGAGAAGTTCGCTAGATATTCCCGATTACGTTCCTCAGACTGACCACATATAGGGACAAAGTTAAAGTTATTTGTTTCTTGTTCCATTTCATTCATTTCACTTATGAGAGTTTGAACTACTTCCTCGTTTCGATATTACTGATAGCATCACTCCATCAATAGAATAGGCAAGAAAGCGATAACCTTCACTTATGCGTTGCTCAAGTTCCGATTTTGAGGGGTGCACCACGTGCACCCCTGCTGGTACTTTGCTTAAAGTTGCCTTCTCCAGAATTTGGGCCATCGCTTCTCGAAAATCTGGGTGTTCAAACTGGGCTGTTAGTCCCATCGACGCTGACAGATCGTAGGGTCCAATCAAGATTGCATCTAGCCCATCTACATCCAAAATCTCATCAAGATTGATAACAGCCTGCTGGTGCTCAATCATCGCCACCAAAAGAGGAGCTTGAGCTTCTTCTCTATAGGTATCAAAATGCTCACCAAATAGATTAGCACGGGAAAATCCCACACCTCTAGTTCCACCTGGAGGCCAACGACAAGCACTACGCACTCCTAACAACTGCTCCGCAGTTTGAACCATAGGTACAATAATACCACCTGCTCCTGCATCCAGGACTTGCTTACACTCCTTAGTGGTTCCTTCAGCAATACGCGCTAGTGGTAGTGTGTTTCCTAGTTCTAAGGAACGAAACAAATCAGGCAGCTGATGGATAGAAATACTACCATGTTCCATATCCACCGCAACCCAATCGTAACCTGCTTGTCCCATAATCTCAGCAACCGAGGCGTGAGGAATCTGCATCCAACTTCCTAACGACACACCTCCGGACTCCAATTTTTCTCGGATTTGCTGTATCGCAATTTGTCTGTTCATAGACTCAAGTTACTTAATTGTGGTCCTCGATAACGTGTTTGTAATGAATGATTAATTGGTGTTCGGCGCAATATGAAAGAAATTTGATTTTTTTCTGCCGCTATTAAATCTGATTCGGCATCACCAATCATCAAAGCGTCTTCACTAGACAAGTGCAGTTGAGATAAAACTATTGCGATCGCCTTAATTTTGCTAATAGGTGATCCAAATACACTCCTAAAGAAATGTCCAATGCCAAGACGGTGCAAAATAATTTCAATTTCACTCTGGGGAGTCGCAGTCACTAGTACAAAATACTGGTTTTGGTAATGCTCCTCAAGGTATTCCAAAGTGCCAGGTACCCATGGCGACTCCACTACAGCTTGTAACACCATATCTGAAAAGCGATCGCACCATGCTTTCACTGTTGACTCAGTTGGCTCAATACCAGCCCAGGTGAGGTAAAGAGGCATCTTTTCAAACCGAGAAACACCACCATTGGCTTCATGATGTAGACGCACTTTCGTTGCAATGTTCGAACCATGGGGCAAGAATAAAGCTTCAAAGGCCCTGGTTTTGACGTCAACTGATTCTTTGATCACGCCATCAAAGTCCCAGAAAACTAGATTAGCAGAGCTTATAATTTGTCGAGGGGAAATCAAGGTCGAGTCCAAATTTGGTTGTATGTATTTCCAAATGCCGAGTCAGCAAACATTTCAGAGTGCCTTTTCTCTCTCAAAATCAATCCAGCGTCAGTCAATAATTTACTACAAGTACTCGCTTGTTCATAAAAGTCATCATTCACCTCTATCAAAATGCCTTTAATCTGACTCAAAGTTCGGGATCCACCTTTGAGAATAAAATGTTCTAACCCATCTACATCCATTTTTATATAGTCAGGAACGGGAATTTTTAACAGTTCAACTGTTTCATCCATACTCAGACCTAGTGTTCGGAACTCAAAATTTTGTTTAAGCACCCCACCATCCCAACCAAACTCTTTACCAAAGGTAGAAAGTGCCCCCCCCCACTCAGTACTAGTTAGCCGCATCGAAGCGATCGAGCGATTATCGCATAAAGGGAAAGGAACAATAGTAACTTTTTGGCTTAGTCTATTCAGAAATAAATTTCTTGCTAATAGCTCGAGATTGAACACAGAAGGTTCAAAAGCGTATACAGTAGAGCTTTTTTTTGCACAAGCATAACAAGAATAAAGCCCCACATTCGCTCCCACATCCCACAATACACAATTATCGGGAAGAGTATCAATCCATTCTAAAGTTTCTGGTTCCTTTGTTGAGAATGTATCAATCCGCCAGCTATTTAGTTGATTGGGCGTGGCAAAACTAAGCTCTACCCCATTGTATACAATGGATGTGATCCTATTCATGGACTCACTTAAGGCTAGGTCAAAAAAATAGCTGCCGGCCTTTGTTTTACTTATTATCTTTGTTGTTTGTTTAATAGCTGATTTTACTAGGTTTTTCAGGCTGTTTGGCATTACTTAACTCCCTTTATAGTTGTAATTAGATACTCTTAAATGTTTTTCATCAATCGGAACTAATCTCTTGAATTAACTGAATTAACCCCTGACCTAGATCCACATGGAGTGGTGGTATGTATTTACGTCCTAGCTTAGGTTGATAAGCATAAGGTGTACGTACATAGTGTCCCAGTTGATGAGATTCAACAAATTCTACGGGTTTCTTAAGCCCTAAAATCTCTGCTATCATCTTCAATAAGTCCATTACCCGCATTGGTTCCTGACCGGTAAGTACTACGCTCTCATTACGAAATTCCTTACCCAGAGCCACTACACTGGCTCGAGCTGCATCTTCTACATGAATATACTCACGAAGCGCCTCGGTACTACCTTCATAACGAACTACTCCAGTCTCTAATGCTTGCTTAATTATACGATAAAGCCCATTTGTCAGGTCTGATCGTGGACCATACAATGAACCATAACGAAGGATGGTGTAATCCAGACCGTAGACCCGCTGATATTCTTCCACGTAGTGCTCTGCAGATTGCTTACTACATCGGTAAAAGCCGCCCTCCCGACTGTAGACGTACACCGTGCTGGCATAGATAAACCGCTTCACCTTATGACGGTGGCAGGCATCTAGGGCATGACCATTACCCAGAATATTAATGCGAATGGTTTCGAGAGGCTTGTCCAGGGCCTGGTTAAGATCCGCTAGGGCTGCAAAATTATAGACTACATCGCAACCGCTGATCGCCGACTCCAGAGCCGATAGATCAAGAATATCCCCCACCACCATCTCCTGATGAGGTTGTAGCCAGGGGGATGGGATGCGATCAAAAATCCGCACGTGGTGTCCGGCGGCACTGAGTTGATCACAGACATGGGAACCCAGGAATCCGGCTCCCCCAATTACGCAAATCTGCTGCACCATGATGGCTAACTCCTAGCGTTTTCGGCGTTGTATGTTGTACTCCGTCTCCGGCACTAAACTATTGAGCGGATGACCCGTTAAGAAGCGAACCGCTTCCTCCGTGGCTTCGATTTCCATGCGGGTTCGACAATCCACTGACATCGAGCCCATATGGCTGGTCAGTAGGCAGCGTTCGATCTTGGTCAAGTCTCCCTGGTAGGGCTCTTGATCAAACACATCAATAGCTGCTCCTCCCAGGTGACCCGATTGGAGAACCTCTAGCAGATCTTGTTCGTTGATTATCCCACCACGGGATGTATTGACGATCAGGGCATCGGCTTTCATCGACAGCAGATGCTCTTTACGAATCATGTTGTGGGTTTGAGGGGTGAGGGGGACGTGCAGACTAATTAGGTCTGCTTGACGGTAGATATCCTCTTTTGCGGCCCACTCTAACTTAAATTCACGGTTGAGTTCTAAATTGGGCAGAATATCATTGACCAAAATGCGGGGGGTTCCAAACCCACGCATGCGGCGTAGAACCCGCGTACCAATGCGACCGACACCAATGATGCCAACGGTAATTTCCGCCAGACGCCGACCAAAGTGACGTTTCCATTGGCCCTGGTGCATTTGGGTATTGGCCACATGGACGGAACGGAGCAGAGATAGCATTAACCCCAGGGTAAGCTCTGCCACTGCAGGAGCTGGGGCATCGGGGGTGTAGGAGACCTTGATACCCCGTTGCTCAGCAGCTAACAGATCCACACTGTCGAGGCCAATCCCTACTCGGGAAATATGCTTTAACCGGGGAGCACAGGACAGGACGTAATCGGTAATCGGCTCGGTACCGGCTACCAAGGCATCGAAGTCACCGATCATCTCAGCTAACTCGGTTTCAGTGAGTTTCTTGCCGAGGGGGTTAATCACATAGTCGATATCATTGGATTGCAACATTTCCAAGGGGAAGGTGTTCCGTTCAGCAAATGGAATGGTGGTAATCAGTACTTTAGGCATAAGTCATCTTTTAAACTGATCTGCAAAAGAAGTGTTCAGGCTACTTTAGGCATAGTAACGGCTAACACAGCCCACAAGTTTAGCAGTCTCGGGTTGACTCAACTGGGTCACTATGTTTTTCAGCGATGCTCCGAAAGAGTTGGGCCAGGGTGTCCAGGGGATTAGGAGGTATGCGGGCATAGCGATGACAAAAAACCTCCCTAGCGTTTTGGGTTTCAGGATCCAACCACCAATCGTCAATATTGTCCCAAATTTTCGCCATTTGTTGGGCGGCGCTTTCTGGCGTTTCATGAAATATGCCAACCTCTTTGAGTAGGTCAAAGTAGGGGCGTACCCCATCTCGTAATTCCCAATGTAAAGGATTCCAGCAGATCAGAGTAGGAAAGTTGAGACATAAGGATTCAAGGTAGGTAGTAGCGTTGTAGGTACTAATGTAAAGACGGGTTTGCCACAACAACTCCTTCAGCGGTCGAGTCCCGAAATCCAGTTCGATGCCTGGAAACTGTTTCTGCCAGCGAGAAACTTGCCCTGCTTTCCAGTCATGGCTAAACAATCGAACTAGTAAGCTTTTACGTAAAACATCAGGCAGCGTTTTCACAAATCTCACCTGATCATTAAAGTACGCTTGCCACTGTCCTGCAGACACCGGAACACTATACATGTGATAGCTATAACGAGGCACAACCATCTCTACTAATAAAGCCTTACCCGATTTATTGGGCTTGATAACAGTGGAGCCAAACCCTTTTAAGTTTCCGATAGGGATAAGTTTGTTTTGCCGTGGCTCAGTCCAACCCCAAGTCAAATATTGATCAGATATATCAATTTCATGACTTTCATGAAAGCTCCAAAGTGCCATACCATAGTTACCACCATGTTGACCTACGATTAAAGGGATACCTCTGTCGACCTTTTCAGCTGCCCAAATCTTGAATAGATCGTCAGAACTATAGCTATTACTCGTGAAGATTGCTTTTGGGCGGTGAGGCCAATGGAGTTCACTGCTCTTCTGAGCTAAGTCCCTATAGCCCTCCAGATAAGACGTTGGAATATTCTGAGGCACAAGCAAACTGATTAGCTGACAGAATGGATGCCAATCAGCACGAAGTCGGTTTTTAGGTAGATCTAACAACCAGTTTCGCTGAGCTTTACAGTAATCAAACCTGGGCAAAGCAGAGGAACGCCAGATCTTAGGTATTTGTCCTAACTTGAGCTGTAGTAAAAGATCTTGCTGGCGTGTGAGATAGGAGGTGATAAAGAAATAGTCGTCTGAGCGAGTCAGAACACTAGATAATAGATATGCAATTGAGACAACAGACTTTTTTAAGTAATGGCTAAGTTTTATAGCTTTCCTTTGACTATTGTAATCCGACTGCTCATAGGCTTGAGGTGCTTCAATGACTGTTACAGGCACAGTCATGAACTGGAGAATTTGTCCGTAGATCATTTCATTCCAATGATCATCAACAAACAAAGCAATAAAATCGTTCATATCATTTGGTACACCTTGCCCTAGTTGACGTTTAAGAATCTGGATATTTGAGATTTCCTCAGTGTCAAGAACAGTCTTGATCATGAACCAGCGATCAAACACCATCTGAATAAAGTAACCCAACCATGGCCCTATTAATATTCGCCAGTAACGAAGAGAGTAATTAACCCCATGCTGTTGATTGAGTTGCTGGCTAAGGGCTTTTAGGGCTTCTTCATAAACTACCTGGAGGGTGGTGTAATCCTGGAAGAGTTTGCTGCGATCATCCCAATGGTAGGGAGCTACAACATGATTTAGACTTTCCCAAACATGCCTACGGTCAAACAGTTTACACCACTCGCCAAGGAAGAGAATGGGCTGACCATCGGTAGCCCAGGTTGCTTCTAATGCGGTAGTAACCAATTGGCGCTTTACCATACACCCCTCCCCCCATCGAGCACAATATTCTGTCCCGTCATGTATCGGGATGCATCCGAACACAGGAACTGTACTGCCGCCCGATATTCCTCACGAGTAGCCATACGTCCCAGGGGGATCAAACCGCTTAATCGCTTCACAAACTCTTCACTCTGTTGGTTAAATACCCCTCCTGGTGAAAGAGCATTACAGCGCACACCTTGATCGCACCAATAGGTAGCCAGATAACGAGTCAGTCCCACTAAACCTGCCTTGATAACTGAGTAGGTCACGGGCTTTACCGCTTGCTGATCGGCGGCTAGTCCCTCTTTGCAGTAGAGTCGCTGGTCGGGAGCAAGAACAGAAAGGTCAGAAGCAATGTTGAGAATCACCCCACCCTGACCACGCCAGGCCATTTCCGCACCAAACACCTGACTGCAATGAAACGCGCCTGTTAAACCCACCGCAATTTGCAAATCCCATTGATCTCGAGGAAAGTTTTCCAGACGCGAGGTTTCTACCATCCCCTGATCACCCATTACCTTAGGGTCTATAGCCGCGTTATTCACCAGTATATCGACCCCTATTCCTAACTGGGATAACTGGGCTTGAGTCGCTTGCACTGAAGCTAAACGTGACACATCCATGACCAAGGTGTGAACCTGTCCATCCGGAAAGCATTGACTGAGGTAGCGCTTGGCCCCGTCCAAAGCTTCCCACGAGATGTCTGTCAAGATTACCGTGGCATCACACTCCAGAAGGGCAGCGGCATGTTCAACCCCCAATAAGCCAGCGGCCCCGGTGATCAGCGCGGATTTATGGGTCAGGTCAAATCGATGAGTTACCATAAAAATTATTGGGTTGCAAAAATGTTGATTGATTTGGGGGCCAACACCGGGTTTGCCCAAATTACAGGGCTAATGGCGCACCTGACCGCCATCGAGAGTCCATAGGGCACCGCTGGCAAAGCCAGCGTAGGGAGAGGCTAAGTAACACACCAAATTAGCAATCTCCTCCGGGGTTCCCAATCGCCTCAGAGCCACATCCCGATTCAGCATGCTTGTTACCGCTGCCGCATCTTCCTGAAGCCTTCGAGCCCAGACCGAGCCATCACACAGGATATTACCCGGTGCAATGGCATTAATGCGTACTCCTTTCTGACCTAAGGGACGGGCAATGCCTCGGACATAGGCATTTAATGCCGCTTTAGCAGCGGAGTAGGTGACTGGAGCACCGGGGATGACCTCTAGGCCACAGATGGAGGAAATACAAACAATGCTTCCCTGGGTCAGAACTAGAGCTTCCGTTGCAGCGGACACCATGTTAGTGGCACTCCAGAGGTTGAGGGCAAATACTCGTTGCCACTCGTCAGGAGTTTCGGTACCAGGGGAAACGGATTGACCACTACCCACATTACAGATCAAAATATCTAGACGCCCCCATGCTGCGATCACCTCTGCTACAACTTTCTGGGCTTCGGGAAAACAGGATACATCTCCGACAATGGGGAGGGAGCCAGGCAACTGACTACATGCCTGATAAAGAGGGTTTAGCTGTCGAGCGTTGAGGGCAACACTACAGCCTTCTCGATGCAAGGCCGTGGCGATGGCCAAGCCAATGCCACGGCTAGCACCAGTGACCAAGGCTGTCTTACCGGTAAGATTCAGTTCCATCCTGGTCTATTTACTGGCACCTGCCAGGCCGTAGCCCACTATCCAGGCTTGGGTCAAATCTCGATACCGAGCCAGTACCCCGGCATGATCCCCATCCGTAGCGCGGGCTGTTTGCAGAATAAAATTGCCTGAATAATTCAAATGAGCCAGCGACTCGAAGACAGTCTCAAAGTCAGCATTCCCCGCACCCAAGGGTACGGTTGTTCCCCCTAAAACCCGGTCTTTGACATGGACATTCATGACTCGATGACCATAGGCCGAAAATTCTTCTCGGGGATCCAATCCTAGGGCAGCGCTATTACCAATATCATAGTTAACGCCAAATTGTTTAGATGGCAACTGATTGATGAAACGGGATAATTCAGTGGGAGAGAAATCTGATTCAAACAGGATAGAGACTCCCAGGTTAGCTAAATTAGACTGTTGACTGAGTAAATATTCAACCAGGATATCTTCCTGCTCAGATGTTTCCAATCGGCCATTGTCAACCAAAGGCACCACAACCATCTGAATGCCGACTATTGTACAAGCACGACAAATGGCTTGGAAATCCTCTTGAAGCTTAACTCGATCCGAGCCAACAGCCTTCCAAAAAGGAGCTTGCATAAAGCAATCACCAGTAAGGGAAGGAATTGCTAAACCATACTGGTCACAAAGTTGACGAATTTGATCTTGACCAGTAGCGGTCATCAAGGGATTTTCGTAGAGTCGATCCTGATCTAATGTCCACTCCATCAAGGAGATAGAAAGAGCATTTGCAACAGGAAATTCAGTTTCCCAATCTTGCCAGGGAAAAGCCTGGATCTGACCATCTACTTGGTTGCAGAGACGACCCTGAATAAAGCCAATTTTAGAAACTTGATCCAGTAGGTTTCTAGGGCTCATTATCGGGCTTCCGTGCACTTGACAATAACATAACCTCCTTAGAAAATCTAACCCATTTACTGCGCCTACTCAGTTGGGTTGGTGTTAACACTCGCGTTAGCTTAGCCAGTGGAACTAACCATCTCCCCCACCCCGACCAAAGGATGGGCAACTGTCTAAAAAATTCAACCTGGATATTTTCAAACCCATGAATGAGTAAAATGTCTCGTAGGGATCCCAGCATGAAGGGGGTACGGTGGGTATAGTCTTCAAAATAGATTCGATAGTTATATTCCCAGGCGGGGCACATCGTTATCACTAAGCCCCCAGGCTTCAACACTCGATAGATTTCCCTTACAAATCTTTCTGGATAGTGAAAATGCTCAATAACAGATTTTGAATAAACAACATCAAAATAGTTGTCAGGATAAGGAATTCCGCCAGTTTCAATATTAGAAACCTTTAATCTAGCATCTGGTAAATATCTGAGCGCAACAGATGACTGATCTACTGCATACGCCTGTAAACCACATTCAATAAACCCTTTCAGAAATTCTCCACGACCACATCCAGCGTCAAGGACAAAAGCATTTCTCTGTATATCAACTGGACAGTCATAAGTTCTGGACAGGGGTACTAAGTTACTAAGCTTTGGGAGACCTGAGGGGGCAAGGGGTTAAGCTTAGCGGCGATGAATTTAGGCAAAAGTAGAG
>NZ_JACJRS010000199.1 GCF_014697375.1 Phormidium sp. FACHB-1136 | reverse complement strand
GACCACAACAACGCCCTGCTGAAGCAAATGGGCTTGTTTGTGCTGAAGGCGGCTTGCCAATAGCCTCAACATCACTACTTGCCTGCCCTCATGCAAGCCCCTAGTCAGTCATGGCTGGGGGTTGGGTTGGCTTGCAAACCCTCACTATGGCCCAAGCCCATGAAAATCTTTCCCGCCAACAACAAAAAATGGCTAATTCACTTTTGGGCTGGGAAGTACCCCAACCGACTGGCCCACCTTTGGTCTCCCGGTAGTCCCATCACCGTCTACCCTCATCTCCCGTACGCCTTGGATAATGGAGCCTTTGCCGCCTTTTGTGCCCAGACCCCGTGGCACGCCGACCGATTCAAGCATCATGTCCAGACCGCCGCACAGTGTCCCAAACCGCCTGAGTGGCTGGTCGTTCCGGATCGTCCCCTCGATGCCGCGGCTACCCTCACGCTTTGGCATCAGTGGGAGCCGTGGCTACGGAGGCTCAATATCCCTCTCGCCTTTGCGGCCCAAGACGGACATCGGCCAGAAGACGTACCCGACTCAACAGACTGGATTTTCCTCGGTGGCTCAGACCGCTGGAAGTTTGCGGCTCTGCCTGACTTTGTGGCGACGGGTAAACCGGTCCATGTCGGACGCATCAATGGCCGTAGCCTTTGGCAGTGCGAACGCTTAGGGGCCGCCAGTTGCGATGGCACAGGCTGGTTCAGAGGCGACCCACGCCAACTGGCCATCCTAGAGCATTACCTGAGATGTTCGGCAGGCGAAGCGGAACCGCCCGAAGGCGGACAACTGAGTGTGCTTCAAGCCCAGACCATCACTGAATCCTTTGTGCAGCGGCTGGAGGCTAAGACTTTCCCCGCCACCCGACTGGATGCGGCCATTCCCAAAGGCATTGAGCGGTCACACCTCATCCTCGCGGCTCACTATTGGTGGCCAACACCTGCCAAACATCAGCCTAGGAAATGGGTGGTCGAAGTAAATGGACAGCACTTCCCACCCAAGCTGCTGATCTCCAGAGCCAACATTTGGGCCAATGGCTACCCCTGGCCGACCCGACTGTTCTCTGGCGGTGAGGTCTGCCATCGGTTCCTGGAAAGTCGGGGGTTCCAAATCGTGCCTGTCTCGACACCACGCCTACAACCAACGCCTGTCTGTCCTTCGCGGCGTTGAGCCTAAACGTCCCTATCGGGAATTTTTTGGGACGTGTATTCCCGATGCCCCCATGGCCTTCCTGTCGATTCAAGACCTCTGCCGACCCCGTGGATTCAGCGCTCACCCTGGCCACCGCACGACGCCGATGAGTCCTGCCGAACAGCAGCGCCGACTCCTGACCATTCTTCAACAGGCCCAGTTGGGCTTAGACTATCAGCCCATCCTCGAACAACACCCTGACCTTCAGCCTCTCGTTGAGCAAATCCAAACCCTGACGCCCGCTGCCTTGACGACCCCGACCCGACACCTGCGCCTCCAGCGGCCCCTTCAAGCCCCGCTCATCCTAGACGGGGTCACGCACTGGATTCAGGCCACCGTCAACCTGGGCTACCGACGGGGCCTGCCCAAGCTGATGGATTGGGCGATACGCAAGCCTAGACCCAGCCGAGCCGATGCGCTCAAGCTCTGGGTCGCGGCAGAGCATTTCCACCAAACCGAAGGGCTGAACCTCAACCAGATCAAGTTGGTCATCGTCGCGCTCAGCGTTAGCCATCCACCCCAGTCCCTCGTCATGCGCTGGAACCGTCAGCGTCACCACCAAACCCAGACCTGGATCCTCCAGCAGTTGAAGGGCGAAAGCGAACCCCGATTCACACCCCCCTTAGATCCCAC
This sequence comes from Phormidium sp. FACHB-1136, assembly GCF_014697375.1. Lineage (GTDB taxonomy): Bacteria > Cyanobacteriota > Cyanobacteriia > Phormidesmidales > Phormidesmidaceae > Nodosilinea. Next base: position 1,579 of record NZ_JACJRS010000199.1, on the reverse strand, counting down.
CCTCGCCGCCTGTCTCGACATCCGCACAATGCCTGAAGTCGCGATTTAACCCACAATCTTAACCCCAACAAAACCCATGACTCAATCCCATGGCTGGCTGCTGCCTGAACTGCTGCGGCTTGATTCGACCTATCAAGGTCGCTATGAACTGTGGCACCAGACCAAAACCCAGCCCCACCTCACCCTAGACACCCTTTCCCGACCTGAACCCATCCCCTTCCTCAAGCCGGGAGATGCCGGATTCGACAAGACCTTGGCGATGCTCAACGCCTGCTTCAAAGCCTTGGGTGGCGACCACCAAACACCCGGAATGCAGGAGGTACGCTATCTGGCCCAGTGGATGTTGTTTAGCTTGGGCCATCCCTACCAGAAACAACCGCCCAAGCTGGACTACGGCATCGCAGGAGTCAAACGAAAACGTCTAGACCGTGTCTTCGACTTGACACCACTGATTCGGTTTCCCAGCGACTACTTTGGCCACCTCCTGGCCCGCAGTCGATACGGTCAACGGCACACCAGCTTCTACCCGACCCTGCAACCCGCCGCCAAACTCATGGCAGAACTGGGCCACCAGGTGGAGCGCAGCCCAACGCCCATGCGACTCTTTGACCCCTGCCTAGGCACAGGCCGACTGGCCCTCGAAGCCTCGAACTATGCACGGGCCTTAATTGGCTGGGAACGAGACCGACCGTTGCTAGAGGTCGCCCTCGCCAACTTCATGCTCTATGCCCCAGACTTCGCTTTGCCCATTCCAGGGTTGGGCGGCCAACTGGTCTGGGGCGATGCCCTGGAGCGTCAAGGCACCGTCATCGTCGGACACCGGGCGCAACCTGAACCGTGGCCTGCCTTGGCCCCACCGCCCAAACCAACTAGAAGACCTAAACCCCATGCTTCAGACCCAAACACCACCCAACTCACTATCTTCTGAACCCACCGATTGGCTCGCCCTGTTTGCCGAATGCGATGACCAGAACAGCCACCTCACCTCGCCCCCTGCCTTGGCGCTCAGAACCCTCGCCATCCTCAACCCTCCCTTTGGAAAACAGACCCTACAGCGAGAGATCGCCCAAACCTATGAACTAGGGCACCACTGGCGCAAATCAAAGGCCGATGCTGAGGCCAACCAAACGTCAGATTGGCGGCGAACCGGACAGGTCAAACCCGCCACCCAACTCGAAACATTGTTCCTAGAACTGGCCCTCCGCAGCCTCGCCCCCGGTGAAGTAATGGTGGCCCTGGTGCCCAACGACATGCTGGCCGATAGAGAAAGCGGTGCGGCTCGGCATTGGTTGATGAACGAAGCCCAGATTTGGGCCAGTATTCAACTCCCCAAGGAAGTTTGGCAAGCCGAATGCAAGACGGGCATTATCACCAGCATCGTCGTCTTCCAGAAGCCTCAGGAGCCGATGGACGATTACGACATTTTCATGGCGATGGTCGAAACGTGCGGATTCAATAGTCGCGGCAAGCCGATTCCTGACAGCGACTTGGACGCGATTGCTGAAGAATTCAGAGGCTTCTGCCAATCGTCCCTTCCAAAAAATAGGACGGGCTACGCTGCCCTAACCCATGCTGGCTA
>NZ_JACJRS010000198.1 GCF_014697375.1 Phormidium sp. FACHB-1136 | reverse complement strand
TTCGGATAAGAAGCGCATTGTTGATTTTATCAGTAAGGGAACTGGTGATAGCTTTTTCAGTGTCCTCCATGGATTCTACGAAGAAGTGAAACAGGAATGGGTTGGAGAAGATAGACGGATCGAAGACTTTGAGCAGGATGGCCCTAAGATTCTTATCATTTTAGACAATGCAAGTATTCATGGGCACCTCGATTAATTGCCTTATTGCAAACTCGAAGAGCCTGAAACCCCTGGAATCTCGTAGCCATTCTCAATAAGATTTGTATTTTTCGAGGTGTCCAGGAATCTAGATTTCGACGCGAGTCTCATTGTGAGACAGTGGCACTGGTTTCTAAAGGTATGATCCTTGATTCCTGGTCACCCAAAGTCCTTGTATAGAAAGGGCTCTAAAAGACATCCCACTTTAGCAGTCCAGTGCCGAGACAGTGCCTTCAGTATTTTTCGAGGTGCCCTCTTGATGAATTATTTGGATGTTTGCTTAATTATTCAGAAACCGAAGAGACGACTACCACACAGGCTACGAAACCATAGACCGCCAGCGCCAGCACCTCATTTTGGATTATTAACAACCTCCACGGTGCCATGCTGGCTGGTCACGGAATTGATATGATCGAATCCACCTTAGATAATCTGTTCGACTCTCCCCTCGAACATGTTCAATCCGAGGAATCCCTGATGGACGCCTATCACGACCCAACCCATCGCCTCCCCGATAACCGCTAAAATTGCGATCATCACCAGGCTTAAGAACGGATGCTCTACCCCCGGTCTCCCCGTGGATCTGGCAACAATGCTCATGGCTTGACGATCAGGATCTGTCATCGTGGATAAGAGGGCGTGGATAAGACGGGCATTTTCTAGCGTTGTTCTAGATGATGACCGATGTTCTAGTGCCAGGGTGGTTCCAGGGCTGCTTTGACGTGTCCCCTTTGTGCCAATCCGGTAGAAATTGATACCTAATGCGGTCTCGGCCATGGCCCACTCCGAATCTTGGTAGGGTAGTCTGCTAGAATTTCCTAAGGTTTTTGAGATGCAGCAGATGGGGCTCAACCGGGCACGAATTGCCATTGACGCAATGGGGGGCGACTATGCCCCTGGAGAAATCGTAGCAGGGGCCATTAGAGCCAAGGCCGAATTAGACGTAGATGTGCTCTTAGTGGGCGATCTGGATCAAATTCGCGCCTCCGTCGCCAGTCCCGAACACCTCCAGGGCATTGAACTGGTGGCTGCCGAAGGCACCATTGAAATGCATGAGGAACCCCTCAGTGCCCTGCGCCGCAAACCCCAGGCTTCCATCAACGTGGCGATGGACATGGTGAAGCAGAAGCGGGCCGATGCGGTGGTGTCGGCGGGGCACTCTGGGGCGGCGATGGCGGCGGCGTTGCTGCGTTTAGGACGGCTGAAGGGCATTGATCGGCCTGCCATTGGGGCGGTGTTCCCAACGGTGATCGCCAACAAATCCGTGCTGATTTTGGACGTGGGGGCCAATGTAGATTGTCGGCCCAAGTACCTAGAGCAGTTTGCCATGATGGGCACCATCTATTCCCGCTACGTGCTGGGGGTAGAGCATCCCAACGTGGGCCTGATCAACATTGGCGAAGAACCCAGCAAGGGCGACGAGCTTTCCCTCCAGGCGCACCAGCTTTTGCAAGATAACCCCAACATCCCCTTTGCAGGCAATGCCGAGGGGCGCGATATTCTTTCGGGCCAGTTCGATGTTGTCGTGTGCGACGGCTTTGTGGGCAACGTGCTGCTCAAGTTTGCCGAGGCCGTGGGCGAATCGGTGCTGCAAATTCTGCGGGAAGAACTGCCCCAGGGCATTCGCGGCAAGATTGGCACCGCCATCCTCAAGCCCAACCTGCGCCGGATTAAGCAGCGGGTAGACCACGCAGAGCACGGCGGCGGCCTGCTGCTCGGTGTGGCCGGGGTAACGGTGATCAGCCACGGCAGTTCCCAGGCTCCCTCGGTGTTCAACGCCGTGCGGCTAGCCAAGGAAGCCGTGGATAACCAAGTCCTAGACCGCATTCAGGCCCAGTATCAGCGGGTGGCCATGCCCGCCGCAGACGGAGAATAGCTTGTGGAACAGTTTATGCCCGGTGTTGCTCTGGTAGGCAGTGGCTCAGCCCGCCTGCCGGGGACGCTCACCAATGACGACCTCAGCCGCGTTGTCGATACTACCGACGAGTGGATCAGCACCCGCACGGGCATCCGCGCACGCCACCTCGCCGCCCCAGAAGAATCCCTAGCCTCCCTCGCCGCCCAAGCCGGACGCGCCGCCCTAGAGATGGCCCAGATCGCCCCAGAAGCGGTGGACATGATTCTGCTGGCCACCTCCACCCCCGATGACCTGTTTGGTAGCGCGGGCCAGGTGCAGGCCGAACTGGGGGCCAGTCGTGCTGTGGCTTTTGACCTTACGGCAGCCTGTTCCGGCTTTGTGTTTGCCCTGGTCACCGCTGCCCAATATATCCGTACCGGAGCCTTCCAAACGGTGCTAGTCATCGGGGCCGATGTGCTATCCCGCTGGACAGACTGGAGCGACCGCACCACCTGCGTTCTGTTTGGCGATGGGGCCGGAGCCGTGGTGCTAAAAGCCAGCGAACAGGACAACCTGCTGGGCTTCCAGCTTTGCAGCGATGGCTCCATGAACGGCGTCCTGCGGCTCCCCTACCAAGCCCAATCTGCCCCCCTCACCGAGGGCATCGCCGTCCAGCAGGGCACCTTCACCCCCATCACCATGAACGGGCGCGAGGTCTACAAATTTGCCGTCAGCCGTGTCCCGGAAGTGATTGAAAAAGCTCTGTTCCGGGCCAACCTCACCACCGCCGATATTGACTGGCTGATTCTGCACCAAGCCAACCAGCGCATACTCGATGCCGTGGCCCAGCGGCTGAAAGTACCCAGTGAACGGGTCGTTAGCAATATGGCCCAACACGGCAACACCTCCGCCGCCTCCGTCCCCCTGGCCCTGGATGAAGCGGTTCGCGCTGGCTACATCAAACCGGGCGACACCATCGCCACCGCTGGCTTTGGGGCAGGGCTAACCTGGGGTTCTGCCATTGTGAAATGGGGGTGATATCCCTATAATCGTATTGTCCAGATTTTATCGGCCAGCAATTTCATCATCGTTGCTGCTCGACCTTGCGGGCTAATAGACGATCACGCAAGCCCTGCGGATCAAATCGAGTCTCATTCATGTGTCGGATTTCTTGGGCTTGTTGCTGCCGCTGTTTGAGATAGGTTTCTACCTCTTCTTGATGATTGAGGTAGAAGGCAATGAAGGCATAAACGTCACCCAATCTTAAGCAACACTCCGGACAGTTTTTTGGGGTTGGGTTGGAAAAAAGCTATCCACCGCATAGAGTGCAGGTGCAAGTAAAACACGGTGCACCGATGGATAGCCTCAACAGCAT
>NZ_JACJRS010000197.1 GCF_014697375.1 Phormidium sp. FACHB-1136 | reverse complement strand
ATGCTGTTGAGGCTATCCATCGGTGCACCGTGTTTTACTTGCACCTGCACTCTATGCGGTGGATAGCTTTTTTCCAACCCAACCCCAAAAAACTGTCCGGAGTGTTGCACTATTAAGTTTAGTTTTCCAGTCATCAATATTAATCAAGTGCTCTGCCAAATGAGCCGGGTTTAGTCCTCCCGTATTCATGAGAACAAGCGGAGTCTCTAATTCCTGCATTCGGTTGGTGAGGATTTTGCTAAAAATCTGAGGTAAACTATCTTTTGTCCGAGAAGAGCGACCTGATATAGTCAAGTTTTCCCATAGCATCGGCTGGGCAAATTTACCGGGTACCTCTATTTCAACTGATAGTTTTAAGGGGTATACTTTATCATTTTCAGCATTCAAATCTCCCAAAATTAACCCAGTGGCACTTGCATCTTCGAGTGTCCAAGTGTCATTGCTGCGGCTTATAGAATAGATCAGAGCATTTGTTGCTCGTTCAATAACTACCAAATCACCATCTCGCACTTGTGCTAACCTTGCTGAAGGACCATTGCCCTGCAGCACGTTAGCAGCTAAACGTCCCGTAATGGTGACTCGCATATTTCCCATAGCTCCTGGGAATCGAGCTTCAAACCGGGCTAAAGCATTCTTAATGGTTACCCGTCTGCCAATATTGGCAGCACGAGCTGCGACCCTGATGCGAGGAATCGTATTGTTAGCTGCCATAACGATATTATTAGCAGCTGTTCGTAGGGCATTGGCAGCGTTGATAATGTTGGTAGCAGTTGTGTTGTCCGTTATCGTTTTTAACGCTGTATCAAGAGCTGTAGATAAATTACTAATACTGTTTTCTGCAGTATCTACTGCTTCTACGGAAGTGTTAAGCTGAGGAATAGAAGCTTGCGCTTCAGTAGTAGCTGATGCAGGTAGAGCACTGTCAAGTACATTGTTCCCTGCTTCAGTACCGCTCTGATAAGCCGAGCTTACCTGTTCCCGACTTCTATTAACACCATCTAACAGATTCTTTGCTTCGACATATGCAGTATCAGCATTTCCGATTAGACTTCTGATTTCTGTTGTTAACTCAGCTGTGACGGCTGCTCTTTCAGGCCCATCAGGGGGTTGAATATTTCCAATAAAGCTTTCAAGCTGTCGTAGCACATTGCTGGAATTGCCATAATCATAATTGATGTTTGGGGAGGGAGTGCTAGTCAAGGCTGACAATACCTTGCGACTTGCAAAGTCAAGAACAACAATCGCTGCTGATTGAGCTTGTTGAGCTGCCTCAGATGCGGTCCTCAACGCAGACATAACTCGCTCAGTCTGACGAACAGCTAACTCGTCTACCTCATTTAATGCCGGTTGAGGAGCCGGAATGGCTGCAACTGCCCACCCATCTCCAGAAGTTGGTCGGGTGTAAGCCCTAGCAACATAAAGCCTTGCACCACCATTATCAAAGAATGCCCGCACTGCATGAGCTAAATAATTAGTTACCTCCACACGATTATTTCCATCTTCAAAGGTAAGAGGATCAAGACCACCATATATTCGCTCAAACTGGTTGAAGCTAGTTATCAGTTCTGGTTCTCCTTCTGTTGGGCCATAACGAGTAGGCCCAACAAAACCTGTGGTACTAGTACTTACCCCCTCGATAGATTTAGATCGAAAGCTAGTCTCTTCAACATAAACACCAGGGGCAAGATACTCAGGCATGGGGGCTCTCCTTTCGCGTTATACGTAAGCTTAGGCAGTTTGAATCCGTAGCACTGACTCCATCTCAGTGCCCTCAGCATTGAGGGCTGTCCCAAAAATCAGAGGGCGACCAAATTGCAAGGTTATGGGCAATTCATCGCCAAACGTTAGTCCTCCTGCCTCCGTGCGGTGGATGGCAATATCGACCGGGGGCTGGTTCAACACTGCCTCCAGGTCTAGCCGGTCACTACCAGGTAGCTGGGCCAGATTAGAGGCGTGGTAAACCGTCAGCGTGAGGGGAAACGTCTGCTGCACCAGTGGAGGATAGGGCGTGTCTGGCGTAGAGGGATCGGGTATCGGTGGATAGGGAATAAGCAGCAGTACCACCCCTCGATCATCCGTTAAACCGTAGTAGTCAAACCCAGCGGCAGGCGAGGCGGCAGCTCGAACCTGTGCCAAAGCATTGACGGCAGGGGGAGCGTCTACTCCGTCCCCAATCACAATTTGGGTGCGGATTACGGCCATGCCAGGTGGTATTGGCCGGGTTGGGGCCGACCACAGCTGTACCCCAAGAGCTTCTTCAGCAATTGCCTCTGGATGAAACCCATCGCCCTGGCCTCGAAAGACCCCTTTAAAGGGCACTTGCACGACAAAGGACATGGGCAAAAATCGGTTTGAGCGATCGACCAAGTCAATCACAACGTCTTCTTTAGGAATCCCAGGCTCCCAAGGCGATTGGTCTGGGTCTATCGGTCTTTCGCCAGAAGTTAGGCCAAAAAATGCGATCGTTCCGCTCGGGGTTGCTCTTCCGAAGACAGGCTTACCCAAACGTTGCGATCGATCTGCACTTAATCTTTGAGCCTTCACTTGCAGTCCATCAGCAATCACCTGATTAGTCAGCCGATCCCAGAAACGAATGCCCAAAAGGGTATGGGTCGTTATCCTTTCAATTGGCAAGAGCTTCATGGCTACCCTTCTACCACACACTGCATATCTAGAGTTCTCGACTGAACTGGTGGCCCTTCAGTAGGTATCCACGAAGAGTCGATCACAACACTACGGGCCAAATAGGGAATCGAAATTTGATAGGGCCTTTCTCCATGACCTAACGTCTCCCAAAGCTGCAATAGTTCCTCGTTACTAATTTCACCCAGCACCAAATCAACCGTTTCATTTTCCCGAAAGCTATCGCCAGGGGTAACAGAGTTTAATGTAGAGGCGACTAGAGGAGAGCATTGCTCCAGAACATACATTACCCAACCAACCAACCAGCCTATTCTGAATATCAGAAGTTTGTGCCCAGATTGTGATCAACAGGTGTAGATCTAGAGATAGCCCGCTTCCTGATCGACTACCATCTGGCCATAATTTGCCTGGAGGATTGCGACAAGATAAGTTAGGAACTACACGATATAGAAATATTGAGGCTCCAGAATCCACCTTTATCGGGGGGGCTAAATCTGCAAAATCATTAGAGTGATAGACAGCAAAAGCAAAATTGAAGTTTTCAGGATTTTCAGGAGTAGACAAACCTAACTGCGCAGGAGTAAGCTGATATGCATTTAAATTGCATTGATTGTGTTTCCTTTGTTTTTGATCTTGCGATCCCAGTTGATGACAAGCTGCCCTTCGTTCAACAGGTTATGAACAAGCGCTTCTAGATCCTCAATCGACTCAAATAGACGATTGGCAATGAATTCCTTTGCAGAGTGCCAAACTGGACAGTGGGAAGTTCTGTATCCGGTAGCGGGACGCCAAGAAAAACGGACATGAGCTGAGTCAATCGACCCATCATGTCCGAAACTGGCTGATGTAAAGCCTTTC
>NZ_JACJRS010000196.1 GCF_014697375.1 Phormidium sp. FACHB-1136 | reverse complement strand
TTTTTTTTGCTGATAAAACAGTACCATCAATACCCCGAAAGCGCGATTTAGCAAGGGTTACAGGCTTCTAAGATAACTCTTTTTTATCAAACGACTGTTTGTTTACAAGCTAAAGCTCATGCCCTGCAATGCCGTGGTTTTACCTGCCCTGAGCTTTGTTACCGAGTGTAAATCACGACTAATCCCACAGAATACTGATAAGCCCCGGTTATGGGGCACCGGGGGGAAACAACCAGGAGAGGCAGCGAGAGGGTAATGACGGGGTGAGTTTGATCTGACTAGGAAAGGTTTAGCCTTTCCGGGAATCGGTAAGTGGTGATTATGCGTGGTGATCCGACTAGGAAACCCTTAGGGTTTCCGGGAATCGGTAAGTGGTGATTATGACCTGTCAGAGTGCATCAATGTGCTGTCTTAAGACGAATCCCTATGGGGTTTGTAGTTGAGACGTTTAGCACGGTTTAAGATGCGGTACTAAGCCGAATCCCTATAGGGGTTGTAGTAAGTACAGCCAGCATGGGCTAGTGTGCAGTGCTAAGCCGAATCCCTATGGGGTTTCTAGTTAGCACAGCAAGAATGGAATGGGAGAGGCTTAACAGGTCGGTAGGGCGGGGTATGTGTGGCCGTTTCCAACCAGAATCACTCACCCGCCCTACCAACCAGCAAGATTGTCCCATTCCCCCGCCCGTCAAGGGGATTTCGCAAACTCAGCAGTACCACCGCTTCGTTGAGAGGATGACGCGAGTTTGCTACACCCCTTGACTCGAACCGAGTCCTTGCACTACTGGATCAGGTTCTCCCTAAAATATCCCTCGATAGCCTGATAGGTGGCATCTGGGGGGAAAAACAGTGTCACGTTCCAGACGAGTCCATGACCATCGCGGCGGGATTCCTCCATTTGGTTTAGCGCGGTTCGGGTCAGTGGGTATGGGCTAACCGGATAAGCCAGGTTGTCATGGAAAACCACGAAGCAACAGCTTGGAACCGGATCATCACCAATCAAGCGCCTTACTGGTAAGGCCATCGGCTCTTTACTCATGACTATTTCACCTCCAATCGAGATTGCCACGGCTCTAAGAAGCTGGTAGCCGTTTCGTTGATTAGCAAGGCTTGGGAGATCAGGTGATGGGCATACCGAGCCAGGTCGGGATCTGGTAGACGGTGGCCGTCATCGACATTCAGCAGGTAAGCCAGAATTTCAACCGAGGTCATCACCCGTTGCAGGTCGTCGAGGACATTGGCTATGTCATCGGTCAATTTGTCGATCATCATGGGAGTAACTCCTAAAGTGGTCGTTTCACTTGTGGAACCAGCCATGGGACAGCGGTAGGACGCTGTCCCATGGCGCTGTTATAGGTCAACCTCTAAACCAAGCTCAGCCAGGACGGCTAAGACGGTCACACGGGCCGATTTTTTTTGCCTTAAGGTTTTCGTCACAATGGCACGGGCCTGTTCAGCAGAAACGATCACAGATTGCCGATGGTAAGACTCATCGACCTGTGACCGTTTCCAGTCATCGACCAGGGCTTGCACCTCCGATTTAATCGGCTCAGGGGTGCGAACCATGACAGAATCCCATGGGGCTTTCTTGCCCCGACCGCCTTTAATGATGGCCATCGATTAACCGTATACAGCTTTATCAATTACAAAGCTATTACCTGTATACGGATTTGTCAATGGGCATATATAGCATCCCCATACTGTAACCAAACCGATTAGGAACCAACTCCCTACAACTACGCCAATACTTTATAGGGCAAAGGATACAGCCCGTATCGAGTAAGAGATAAGTATCTGTGGGGACTCCCTTAAGTGAGTCATTTTGTCTTGCCGCAAAATTAGCTATCTCAGCAGACCGATACCATTTTGCATCAATCGGCATAGGAAACCACTGACCACCATTCCCGCCATACCAATGTTTAGTATGGCAATGCCTCAAGACCCACGCAACGGGCCTTAGATTCTGTTGATTGATCATCCCTATTATACCCGTATACATCTTTTGGCCGCTGTCGTTCCCGCCGTTTCTCCAGTTCATCGCAGATGTAAAGGCTATCGGCCACGGCCATCTCACGGCGGGCCTGATCGGGGTGAGGGTATAGGCTATCGGCCTGATCGACCAGGGCTTGCACCTGTGCAAAGTCACCCTGAGCCAGGGCAAGGGCGATCTGCCCTTCAATCTGGTCAGGGGTTGGGGCAATCCTGGGAATCGTGATCGGCGCTGTCTCAGCCACGGCCTGATCATCGGCGGTAGCCAGTAGAAATTCCCCCATGGCCTCATCGTTAAGAAAAAATCCAGCAATGCCCAAACACCGCTCACGGCCATCAAATTCTTTCAGGATGGGCCGATAGACAATCGCCCCGGCATCCTTCAGATCATCCGCATAGGTCAGCAGATACTCAGCACGATGGCCTGACAGCTTGAAGGTAGCCTTAGCATCTAGCTCCTTCATAGCCTTACTGGCTGACCACCATTGCCCCGGCAGCTCGTCACCCTTGCCCAGCTCCTTAGCCTTAGCGACCACCTGAGAACCCTTGCTTTGATACTTAGCCAGTTCCCGGCCCGTGTTCCCCTTACTGGCTTGCACATTGGTCAGAGCCGACCGGGGAACGTCATGCCCTAAGAAATTCTCTAAGGCATCACCCCAAAACTGAGTGAGCTTATCTGTAGTTAGCCAGTAAGGCCCGTCCGGCTCAGCACGGCTCACGAAGACAAAGTGAACGTGCAAAACCACTTGCCCCCAACGATCTAGGCGTTTTTCCTGAATCTCATAAGCCGCGACCATCAACCAGGGAACACCACAGCGTTCAGCCTCTCGCTTACACCGCTGAGCAAACTTTCGGAAGATGTCAGGAAAGGCACGGTTAACAGCCGCCAGTTCATCAGGGGGCAAATTGGGCACCGTGCAAGTCCCAAAACCAACACGCTCACGACCATACTCATGGTGCAAGCCCATCACCATGTTGGCGATCCGGCGCTTGGCTTCAGGGGTAATTCCCTGGCTATCACCCCGCTGACGACGGTAGCCAGATCCCCCTTGTGATGATTTGGGACTATTGACAAGCCCAGCGGGGGACTCCGTCCCCTGGTTGACCAGGTCGCTATGCCAGGTCAGTTTCCAGCCCTCGCCATCGTGGTAAAGCTCGCGGCTAAACCGCTGGGTTTCCGGCTCGCGTTCCTGGGAACGATTAGGGTATGCCCCAACCGAGAACCGCTTGGCATAGCCGTACAGCTTACCGCCGTAGTTCGTCCGGCTATTGGTCTGAGTCAGGGCCGATGGCCGCCGTGGGGGGCTTGACTCACTGGTTTTGAGTAGTGCTAAAGTATTGCTCATTGGGTCGGCTCACAGTGCAGATGTGATGTCCGGCCCGGTTTTGTTTTGCAGCTTGCGGGGTCAATCCAGCACCAACCAACCCCAACCACCGATAGAAATGGCTGATAGGGGATTGTACGTCTAATGGTTGGGCGCTAGATTGGGGATACATTTTTGTTTGTTTGGCCCCGCGTGTTAGCTGCACCGGGCCTTTTTTTTTGCTGATAAAACAGTACCATCAATACCCCGAAAGCGCGATTTAGCAAGGGTTACAGGCTTCTAAGATAACTCTTTTTTATCAAACGACTGTTTGTTTACA
>NZ_JACJRS010000195.1 GCF_014697375.1 Phormidium sp. FACHB-1136 | reverse complement strand
TTGAAGACTTTGAGCAGGATGGCCCTAAGATTCTTATCATTTTAGACAATGCAAGTATTCATAAAAAGGCAGAGATTCTAGAGAAGATAGCGAAGGAGATGCCCAACATTGTTTTAGAATTTCTGCCACCCTACAGTCCGGACTATAATTTAATCGAGTTAGTTTGGCACTCTGCAAAGGAATTCATTGCCAATCGTCTATTTGAGTCGATTGAGGATCTAGAAGCGCTTGTTCATAACCTGTTGAACGAAGGGCAGCTTGTCATCAAATGGGATCGCAAGATCAAAAACAAAGGAAACACAATCAATGCAATTTAAATGCATATCAGCTTAAAAAGAGAAAAAACCATCCCCAAGATAATCCGGTAGCAGCCAGAGCCATATCAGCAATGCCTCTGAATGGGTTGCCCGCTAGATCTCGATCTATTTCAGCTTTTACTTCAGCTATGTAAGACTGGTAGTACCAAAATGTACCACCAACTAACAGGAAAGACCAAACACTAGGTTCATACAGCCATGCGAAATTCTTTCTGAATAGAAAAAATGCAGAAAATAATGTGAAGATACTTAAAATAATTGCTTCTTCAGCTCCATTCCTAAAATAGTTCAAAGTTCCCACACCCGGAGCTGTCAAGATTGGCGATAACATTCCAAAGAATGTGATTGCAACACCCAAGAATCCTATGAACTGAGCTATGTCTAGGTTTAGATCCTGATTATTAACACCAGAAAGTTGAATGGTCAATCCTGAGTCAGATTTCTCTTTGATGCTCTGATGATCAGAAAAGCTAGTCATTGCGAAGGGACGAGCTTTAAGTTCATGGCTGTGACACCAGGTTGCAAAAGGTTCTCCTAGCTTTCGGCCATAAACATAAACCTCGTAGGCAGGTTCAATATTCAGGCTCTTAATGCCATTGAAAATATAGTTGGCAGCCTCCTCAGATGGCGCTTTCTGGGCATCCAACATAACATGAAGATTGCCGTGATCAAGATTTACAGATGCCGAAATTTGTTTCTTCTGAAGAGAACGATTGATAATCGTAGCAATTGCATCTGGATTTCCAGAGCTTGCTTGCTCTAGCAACGTAGATGTCATCTTTATACGCTCCTCAATTGACTTCTAAATCAGTAATTATGCAAAAATTCAGATTCAGGCTTGCCTCTATTCCTCAGAAGCTAGTTCTATATCTTGCCCATCACTACATACAGCAGGCATAACGTATCGAACCTGCATCACTGCATGTCAATATCCCTCTTTCTTTCCTTCTGGCCGAGGCGATGACTTAGAGAAGAGGGCCGCCATTTGCCCACTGCCTTGACTGCATTGAGGTAAGGAAGAGTTGGCTGTTCAAAAAACTGATCTGACATACGTTCAACCGCAATTAGGCCGGATCCATTCATCAGGGGATATCCCCAGAACATTCCCACTGCAAAACAAGGCACTCGGAATGCCTGACTACTTTGGGTTTATCGGACAACGACCAACGGGAACAACCATCTCACATCACCTAGGACTGCTTCAAACTCAGCAGTATCCAAAGCTCTGTGAGGTTCACTCCACCTAGAGTACCCATCCCTGCGACGGAATCACACATTACAAAACTAAATATTCTGCCCCTGGAAAATACCGTCTTGCCGGGGCTACTAGACTTCCACCACCAAGGCCAACCTAGCCCACGACGGCCTCATCATCGAGGTCTTTGAGGGCTTGTTCTAGGGCCATCCTCACCACCACCGCATTCTTGCGTTTGAGCCAGGTAGCGGCCTCAGAAAGCTGCTGGTGCAAAGACTCTGGCATATCTACCGTAAAGCGAATGATCCGTTCTTGAGATGTCGGGAAGGCACTGGCTAGCCGCAGGGGTCTGTCAGCCAGTGAGTTCATCGAGCAACTCGGACGAGGGCTGATAGTAATCGAGGGCTCTCCAGACAATAGCCAGATGGTCGAACGTTAGCTTAATCGGCGGGAAGCCCCGCACTCTACGCGGAGCGTGTCGGGAGAACGTCACGCTCGATAGATCTGCCCCCGTCCTGGGCACCATAAATCCAGCGCAACGTTTGAACACCTCAGAGAGCGAATCCCACCTGGCCGCACTGGCTAGGTGGGGTTTTGTTTGGGGTGATGTCTATCGGCCTAGCTGCTCTAGAACCGCATTCACCCGTCGCTGTTGGTCGGCAGGCACATTCATCGGTGGCCCACCCTTGGCTCTGCGACTGGCCTGGAGGGCAGCAGTACGGGCTTGAATAATCTGCTGCGGAGTTGGGTCTACGGTGGGCAGATGGCGCACAAACATTGTTCCAGCGTTGGGCGATTGAGTGTAGCCGTCTAACGCGGCAACCAGGGCCGCCTGCGACAAGGGTTGTCCGAACTTAGCCTGCGCTTGAGTTTGGATGTCTTGTTCGGCTTTCCTTAAGGTGCCCAACCAAGAGGCGTCTGCGGCTTCGGGCGATGGGGCACAGTGCTGATAGGAGAATGTGCCTTGGTTCTGGCAACGGCCCTGCCAACCTGGATCACGATGGCCAAAGAAGGCACGGGTAGGGTTGCCGTTGGCGTCGCGAGTTCCCTCAGCTCGTCCGATGGCGCGTTTGAGGAGGTCATCGGATAGGGATTGACCTGGTGCGGATGCGGATGCAGATTTAGCCTCGTTCCGCTGGATGGACTCCTTAGCCCAAGCCTGGGGATTCACCCAGGCTCCGTTGCGTCTAATTTTCCAGTCCAGGTGAGGCCCGGTGCTGACGCTATCGGTCGGGCTGACCTTGGCGATAATCTGCCCAGCGGTGACGATATCGCCTATCGCCACCAGGATGGCATCAACATGGACAAGCTGATGCTCCACCGCCCCTTGCCAGTCTTGACCCTGAATATGAATCTGATAGCTGGCCCCGTTGGCGGATGTGCCAATCTTACGAATCTCACTGACTTGGCCAAAGATGGGACTGGCGACATCAGCTCCGGCACAGCCCCCGACTCGGCAATCAAAGTCAACACCTCCGTGGGGGCCATAGCGGCGTTGGTTACCCGTCTCAGGCCCAAAGCTTTGACCAAAAGCAGGTTTGTAATCGACCAGGTCTTGCAACGACTTCCCTACGATAGGCGAGGCTAAGGTCTGGCCCTGGGCAGCCGCGTTGGCCATCGGGATAGCCCTGCGTAGCGTGAATCGGTCGTTGGTGTCTTTATCCAACATCACCCAACCCGATGCCCCAATCAGCGCCACGCAACTGAGTTTGAGAACCACGTCACCGGCCTGGATGGCGCTACCAATCACCCAGCGCCAGGTCGGCGGCAGGTCGGTCCAGTGCGGTTTGTGGGGGCTAACGGCTGAGTTCGGCATGGGTTACGGTTCCTTCATGCACGGTCACATCGACAGCAAGGCCATTGTCGAGGAGCCAGCGGTAGGCACCCTCACCCAGAGCACAGGCTGGGGCACCGAGGGCAACCAGGGTGATGACTTCGGACTCCCCTAGCAAGGCCCGTCGTAGGTCGGCCAGAGCAGCATCGATGTTGAGCGGTTCTGTCGTAACGTCGGTGCATCCTGTAAGGCGGGCGTCATCGGGGGCCACCCGGCGGGCGTCACGGTCTGCCCAATCTTGATGGGCATTGATAGCGTTGCGGCCATGGTGGATGGGATTCCAAAACCGCCCCCGCCCTGGCTCTAGCAGATCTAGAAACACCACCCCCGCCATGGCACAGGCCAGGATGGCCAGACGACGGGTTCTCATGCG
>NZ_JACJRS010000194.1 GCF_014697375.1 Phormidium sp. FACHB-1136 | reverse complement strand
GAGCCAACTTTGATTCAATCCCATCCCAACTACCAGACCCTCCTGAACTACGGGGTTATCGCCGCATAGACTGGGATCACAGCCTCCTAAATCTGTCCGGAGTGTTGGTAGACCATATCCGTGACTTCCTCCTCGAACTAGGCATGGGCTTTGCCTTCCTAGGCAGTCAGTATCCCCTCGTTGTAAGTGGTAAAGAGTACCGACTTGATCTCCTCTTCTACCACGTCAGGCTCCACTGCTATGTGGTGCTTGATCTAAAAATGGGAGAGTTTGAACCGCAGCATTCGGGCCAGATGAGTTTTTACGTTGCTGCGGTCGATAATCTCATGCGCACTGAGGACGATGCCCCCACCATCGGCATCATTCTCTGCCGGAGCAAAGACAAAACCATCGTGGAGTATGCACTCCAAGGGAGCCAGCAGCCGATTGGCGTTGCAACCTTCCAAACCCAAGGGCAGCTCCCTCCAGATATCCGAAGCAGCCTGCCTACAGTAGAGCAGTTTGAGCTAGAACTAAGCACCGCTATTGATGAGATAGAGTACGAGGAAAGGGAGTCTCCCGGCGATTAGCTCCTTTTCTAATTGGCCAACAGCCCGTTGGCCAAACGGTTCTCCAGTAAAATTGAGGGCCTAACCATCTGCCACTCAACCAGGCCTTAGACTAGCGAAGCTGCGATTTTGGGCAACTTACCGATCAATCCCTCAAGCAGCAGGGGATTTAGGTAGTACACCACTTGGACTAGGCCTGAACTAATTTTCTTCAAAACTGAGTAGTGTTCAGTCAATTATTTATTGACGACTGAGATAAGGCCAGAGCTACTGATTTAGAAGATTCTGGCGCAAGAGTTACCCGTCATTTATTTCTTGACTGAGTAGTAGTACACTTTGAGCGCTTGTTCCCGGACGCTCAGGTAGGGTGTCTGGTGGGCGACCGGGAGTTTGTGAACAAGGAGTAGTGAGTTATCTGCTGCCCTGAGAGAGATGAACGATGTACTGAAGAATGAGTTTCCATCATAAGGCTCTGGTCTCTGCACCAAAGCCGACCCGTGCTAACGTCCTAGCCGAACACCTACACGCAAATCCAACACCTCATAATCCTGGGGGCGCGACACCCCAATCCGTACTTCGTGACCAAGGTAGTCTTGGCACAGAAAGTATGAGGTCTGGTAACGTACCGTGGCATCAAGCCGAGGATTATCAGCCACATCGGGCCGAAACAGCGTGTACTCAAAGTTGTTGACCTGTCCATCCCTCGCCAGCAGCGCCTTGAGCTGGTCATAGTCTGGATTCGTTTGCTCGAAGTCATCGAGAGAACGTCGCCAACTCCGCCGATACCCGTAGCCACACCAATCAGCGGGCTGGCGCAGGCCACGACTCGGCAATAGTAGAGAATTGGTGTGCAGGCACAGGTCGGTCACGTTGGAGGTGATCACCACAATGTTGCCTACCGCTTCCTGGTCAAGCAAGAACTCCAGAATGCGGCGGTAATCGGCTCCCAGCAAGTCCATGGTTTGCGTCAAAGTGACTTCCCCCTGCTTTGGTGCAGCCTGAACAGTCGTAATTGCGGAGATGGTGGACGCCACCGTCCTCGCCTGCCTCCATTCTAAGGGGAAAACCCAAGCCTCAAAGACGGCCTTTCTCAACCCAAATCGGCCTCACGTAAAACTTGCCTTCACCAGGCTCTAGCCGGAAGCCACCCAGCAGCAGTCCTAACCAAACCTGTACCAGAGGCCAGTCAAGCTGGGCCTGGAGATGGCGAACCTCGATAGCTTCTGGATTGACCTCAAACCAAACCCGGATCTGCTCCACCCAAGCGCCCACGGATTCATCGTAGGCCACAGCGATAGCCTGCTGGGCGGCCTCCATCTCATCCACCATCGCTAGGATGTCGGCTTTGTCTACGGTGGCCACCACCGAGTCTTCCTCGTGAACCCGCTCAGCCTTGATACGCTGCCGAGTTGGTGGCGCAACCATGTCCTCGGTATCGATCTGCTGACTGGAACGCACCAATCCCCTGAGCCAGTCTTGGGCCAGGGTCGGATCTTCCGGATCATAGACGGCTTGCCATTGCTCGAAGAGGGCTTCGGCTTTGGCCTGGTGCAGAGTCGCCAGTCGTTCAATCACCGCACCCCCGACCGCCAGTTGTTCATGCCAATCCAAACCCACTAAGACAGGTTCAATCGCCTGCCAAAGCTGACCTAGGTTCGTGGTTTCTGGATCAACTAAGGCGGCATCGAAGGCTATCTCTAGGGTTGAGGGTGTCGTCATGTTGCCGTCACCACGAGTTCAGGCACAGCGGTTGGGTCAGATCCCCGCAAAGGACACCCCTTAATCGGGCATTCGGTAGGCTCTAGGCGAATCTCAGCCTCGAATTGATGAATCTGGGGATAGCGCTGATGGATTTCATCGAGCACCTGCACCAGGTATTGCTTCAGCCGACGCCCCGTCATTCCCGCGCAGTGGATGGGTCGCACCCTCAATAACGGCTGGTCGCCCTGCCAAACCGATGCGGCTACAGCGTGGACAGGACTATCGGCTCGTTTGGTTCGATAAAGGTAGAGATAGGCCGCCGGGGGTAAGTCCACTTCAATCTTCAGTTCATCCACCTTGACCCGGTGCTGACTGGCCCGATATTGCTCTCGCCGCTGCACATTCACCTGGCCCCGATGACGATAGTGGGAGCGACGGCGGTGACAGCGTGACGCAATCCAACAATTGTCGCCTCCAGGGCCATGGCGATGCTGGGCTTCCTCAACTGAAAGCTGGGCGCAGGCGACACATTTTGGGTCAGGCTTGCGGGGCATCGGCTGAATCCCTGGCTCTGTCTAGGGTTTGGGCCATGTTGACCCCCTAACTTCATTCTAACGCTAAGTTGTGTAATTTGTAGTGTAAGTCCAGGCGATGTGCCAGTATCCTAAAATAAGGCTGCATGAGTCTAGTGATAAGAATCGCTAAAACCCTTGAAAACTCGTTGATTTTGATTGAGTGGTTGCTTTGACCGCAGCTATTCAAATATCAGAAAGCATTCATATGTAAAGAGTCTGAGCACTCATTAAAGTCTGAAGACTAAGACTGGACTAGATTGGCCTAGGTTCAACTATAGCCGTGGAGTGTGACAATCGCAGGTGAGATTGAACCGGGCGCGGAAATGGGATCGCTGAAACGAGGTTTTTGGCTTAACATCTCAGACTTTTGGGCTGGGGTGGCCCGTTCACGCGGCTCGTTAGGGCAAGCTACTAGAAACCAGTGCTTTTCGGTGTTGTGTCAATCAGACAGCACTATCCCCTGGATCTCGAACGATAGCCGCAGGCGATCCACGATGACGTCTTAATTTCAACCAAAATACCTCAATCGGCTTCGGAAGAGGCAGCCTTTCAAGCCTGAAACGGCCTAGCCATGAGTCCTTCAGGAGATGGTGCCAAATTTTACATGAATCGGTGCCATACCCCGAGAATATCCACGAAATTGCAGGGAGGGCACCTCGATTAATTGCTTTATTGCGAACTTAAAGAGACTGAAACCCTTGGAACCTCGTGGTTATTCTCAATAGAATCTGTATTTTTCGATGTACCCAAGTGTTCTAAGCCCTATGATTGCGCAACAAAGTCATTAATGAAGGTGCGCTTTACCGTATTTTGCTTTTCTTAATAATCTAATAGCTGGACAGTGGGAAGTTCTGTATCCGGTAGCGGGACGCCAAGAAAAACGGACATGAGCTGAGTCAATCGACCCATCATGTCCGAAACTGGCTGATGTAAAGCCTTTC
>NZ_JACJRS010000193.1 GCF_014697375.1 Phormidium sp. FACHB-1136 | reverse complement strand
CAGAAAGGTTTCGCTTTCAGCAACCTCAATCACGAAGGGGCGGGCCATCCTCTCTACCCTCTCAAACGTCATCCCCTATTATGCTCAACTTCATGCCGGATTGGTATAAGATTCCCCTTCTTATTAATATTATAGAAAGGGCTATTCAAGACGGTCGAGAATGGGGATTACAGCTTCTAGATGAAGCTCAGGACAAGCGTGACAAGAGAAAAATTTCCACAAATGCAATTCATGTGTCAACGCTATGGTCAATAGGGACGGGAATAGTAACTGGTTTTGCCGGAATCTTTGGTATTCCAGCAGATGTTGTCGATGCTGTATATTCTCAAGTCAAACTTTCATCTACACTTTTCACCATTAATGACTTTGATACGGCTGATGAATCAAAGTGGGTTTTGATTGTATCGGCAGCGTCTGGGATTTCTGTGAGAAAGCTATCAAAATACCTAGGACTCTATTCTGTCAAGGCTCTTCAGAAAGCATTTTTGCCTAAATCATTTAGGGTGATAATGAGAATGAATGAACGATTTGCACTCAAGATAGCCTCTAAACTTTTCAGTAAAAATGTTGTCAAAACTGCCAAGATTATTCCTGCGGTAGGTAGCATTGTTGGTGGTACTGTGAATGGCGTTACCATGTTCCTACTTGGTAACGCAATCCTGACTTTCATTGATGAGTGGAAGAACGAAGGGGAGGGGGAAGGAGGAAGCTTCTCTCTTTCTCCTGCATGAATTTCCTTTTGAAACCAATTCATGAAACACAGTGATAGTTAGTTCTGACTTTGTTGGGTGACGCGATCACGTTACCCAACAAGCAACTGCTGACTGTGAAAGCTAATACTTATGACCGATGACGATTTCTAGTAGATCTTGGAGTAGCTATGGCTTACGTTCATGAAATGAAATTCTTTCAACAAGGTGAAGAGCTTTACGTTGCGTTCTTTGATAAAGCACCTCTCTTTTGCAATGAGTTTTGGATTAAGAATATCTCTGCTTCTACATTAGGTATTCAGCGTCTTCCTAAAAATATAGAACTAGAGAAAAAGTACTCTGTCACCTCTCTTGGTATTCAGCCCTTTGAGGCTACCAAGCCATTTTTTAGATTTACAGATGCCAGCGCAAAACTTGCATGGGAAAAAGGCAAAGCGATTTTCCTGAAGCGAATTGGGTTTTAGTTGTAGGGTGCATTCGTGAAGCAATGCACCACACCCAAAACGGTCTGACAAATCATGGTCTGGCTCAGAATCGAGGATACCGCTGTGTATCCCCTCCTTTTTGTGGAATATTCCCCGGAAGCCCCATGGTGCGAATGACGGACGCAAATTATCGAACCGCCTCTAGCCGCGATCTCACAGTGAGAATTTCGTCTGGGCGCAACGGGTCAATCGCCGATTGGGGTACCGTCACCACATCCACCGATTCGCCGAGGGCGTTAAAGACCTCCAGAATGCAGCCATCTTCACCATCGTCTGGGGCCGGGACGGTATCAATAAAGGTGGCAATGTCGCCCTGCGGTCGGTGGTACTCCGGGAAGTCTCGATTCAGGGAAACACGGCTATATAGTGGAATTTCAGAGTTTTTCATCGCTTGGGTTTGAGCGTGACGAACTGGATAATGTTGTCTTTAGCACGTTCTATCCACACTGTAACAACAAGCAGAGCACCCTGGGGGCCAAGGATTGGGCCTTCAACCCGATAGTAGGTTCCGTATTTATCTTGACGGTCTGAAACGGCATCATAGGTCTGAACCGGGCTGAGGATAGCTTGTTTAAGCTGGTCGGGATTTTCCTGGGTAAATCCAGCTTGGGCCAGAAATTTAGATTTGTCGTCCTCTGGCCGGGGCACTAATAGGTATTGAGTCAGTTTGGCATCGGGAATGATGATGGACTAGATGGCTCTTCCGCGTAGGTCTCCCCCTTTGATAGCACAAACTGAATAGCCCAGGCTGACATTTTGAATTAGTTCGGAATATTCAGGATTCCAGCACTGACACACAAGCGCCGTTCCAAAATTCTGGTGGGTCGATTGAGTTGCAATAGCTTGATGGTGACTCGCCCAATAGCGGTTGTGGGTACCATTTCACCATCCACAAGCCGAAAATGCTCACTCCAGCGATCACACCGAGGCTGATATAACCGAACAATCTCTCCCGTCGCCGTATCCACAGAGGCCAAGTCACTCCCCTTGTACTTGTTGCAAAGGGCGCAGGCTAAGGCCAAATTTGCCTCGTTGGTTTGCCCACCATGCTTTTCGGCAATCACATGATCGACTTGATGGGGCACAAGTGCCACCTGTTCAGGGATGAGGCAATACTCACAAGTATCCTTAGCTCGGTCTCGCACCAACCTTCTCAGATCGGCTGGGATATAGGTCTTACTCATCACCCAAGTGGCTTAATTTAACCAAAGCCCTGGTCTTAGCCATCCGAACCAGATGCTCGACATATTCATAGTGTTGCCACCAGCATTCTTCGGTCTCAGTCAACCCGACCGTTTGAGTTTTAACCAATAGCTCCTCCACCTGTTGTTGAAGAGCCGCTGTCGGTTTTAGAGCTAGGATTTCCTCGGCAGAGGGTAGGGCCGCTAGAAACTCCAGGACATCCGCCAACCCAGAAAACCCAGGTTGCTCCAGGGTTGACCATTCCCGGAGTCCCAGTTCCAAGATTTGTGGCAATTGCTGGGACACGGGCGTGAGCCGTAGGGCTAAATCCTCTGGGATGTTGATGCTAATTTCCACAACGTTTTTTCTCCTAAGTCATCCCACAGCCGCTATTTCACGATGTACCGCACCTACAGCATCGACCCCACCAAACGAGAGAATTTCCCTCAACTGTAGACCAGGAGCCAGCGGCAAGCCATCCGATGACAGAAATTGTTAAGGAATTCCCCCGTCGGATGGGTTTTGGGTGCAACCCGTCCCGTTGGAGGGTACCTGGAGATAGGCCCAGCTTAGGTTTCGCTGATCTGGGGGTGGGGCCGGGGTCGGTCAGGGGCACATCACACAAAGCTGACACAAATTATCAAACCGCCTCCAGCCGCGATCTCACCGTCAGAATGTCGTCTGGGCGCAATGGGGCCATCGCCGATTGGGGTACCGTCACCACATCCATGAAATTTCGGCGTCTTGCCTTTACACCTTGTCGTCTGAATAGCGGCTGGCTTCGCGCAAAACCTCGATTAACGCTGGCTTGTCAACGGCAATGACATCGTTAGGTAAGTGCTTGTGATGCGGGAAGCTGGTCAAGCCCCAAATCTCCAATGTAGGTTGGGTGCAGCTTCGCTGCACCCAACCTACATTGGAGATGTGTTATACCAATCAGACATGAGGATGAGCATAACCCAGGGCATGGAAAGCCTATGAATCAAGGGTTTCAGTTCTTTAGGGTTTATCCGACTTCATAACGTTTTGGTATTAGGCAATCAGGTACAAAAGTCCAGACTGATGAATCGGCTTAATCTGGTACAGCCTAGGGGTAATCAATTAAGATTGAGGATAATCACTCAAGAGCAAAAGCAATGCCCATCATTAAAATCCCTAAACAATATTTAATTGATCAAAATGAAGAGTTCATTACCGTGGATGTACCTGCATCAGTCGTATCGCTCTGGCAGCGGGACTATGCCAAAATAACGAAGGCTAAGGGATTGCTAAAAGACAAGCGAAACCAAATGCTAGGGCACCTCGATTAATTGAGTATCCAGGGAATTGCCGTCTCAAAAAAGAACACAGTGAGACAGAAATAACCTTTCTATCGCACTGTGTCAGTCGTGATTAAAATGAA
>NZ_JACJRS010000192.1 GCF_014697375.1 Phormidium sp. FACHB-1136 | reverse complement strand
GTGAAGTGGGCCTACTGGTGGGTTTATCGGCCCTTGTTGCTGCCCCTGAGACTGCCGATACCCTATGTTGTCCTAGACGGGGTGCGGACGGGGTATCGGCTGTTTCGGCGTCTCTTAGGCGTTGTGCTGCGCTAGCCTGCGGCCATCCAGGAGACCGCTAGACTAGGAAATGGTCAGCGATAGAACAACAGGCGGCTAGGTGATGGAGATATGGGTTGACGCAGATGCTTGCCCCAACGTGATTAAGGAGATTCTGTTTCGAGCGGCCAAACGGGTTGAAATCAAAACCACCTTGGTGGCCAACCAGGAGCTACAAATTCCAGGTTCTCCCTACCTTGACTTTGTGCAGGTACGTGCTGGCCTTGACATTGCCGATAACTACATTGTGAATCATCTCCAGGCCGGAGATCTCGTCATCACCGCCGATATTCCCCTCGCCGCAGAAGCCATCGAGAAAGGAGCCTTTGCCCTTAATCCCAGAGGTGAATTCTACGACCAGGGCAATATCCGAGAACGATTGTCGATGCGAAATTTCCTCAATGACCTACGCAGTGCGGGCGTAGACACGGGTGGCCCACCGCCCTTTAACCAACGGGTGACAGGAGCCTTTGCCAACCAGCTAGATCGGTTCTTGACTAAACATTGTCGCTAGTCAATCTCCCTCCAAGACAGGAGACAAGCGCTTATCACTGGGAGGACAGGCCGTACAATGGACTCAGCAAGTCAATGACTAACGATAAGGCGCAAGTCATGCTAGATGTGGATATCTTAAATCAACTCAGCACCGCCTCCATTGAAGAACGTATTGCCGTCATTGAGATGATCCTAAAGTCCCTCAAGCAGGATCTTCAGGCTAGCCATGCCCCGACCATCGCTGAACAACGCCCCCTTCGCGGCACCGTGTGTCATTACGACGCCCCCTATGAGCCTGTAGCCGCCGAAGATTGGGAAGCAACCCTATGATTGTCCTGGATACCCATATCTGGATTTGGTGGGTTAATGAAACGCCAAGGCTATCCCCCTCAAATCTGAAGATGATTCAAACCCATCAGAGCCGTGGGTTGGGCATCAGTATCATTTCCTGCTGGGAAATCGCCAAACTCGTAGAAAAGAGTCGTTTAAGCTTAGATCGTCCCGTCAATGAGTGGCTGGAGCTTGCCCTAGCCTATCCCGGCATTGAACTCGTTGATCTCAGCCTGCCCATCATTCTCCAATCCACGAGTCTTGAGGGCTTCCACAATGATCCAGCCGACCAAATCATTGTCGCTACCGCAAAGGTTTTGAACGTTCCCCTGCTTACCCAAGACACCAAGATCTTGGCTTACCCTGGTGTCAAGACCTTCTAAAGACTGCGGTTGTGACCGCTATTTTGAGCAGGCCGCCTTCAGCACAAACAAACCCATTTGCTTCAGCAGGGCGTTGTTGTGGTCAGGGCAGTGCCACTGGGATAGACATTTGGGACAGCCTGCAACACAATCACACCCCTCGACCAGGCTGATGGCTTTGGGCACCAACTGTTTCCAGTACCGCAGGATGGACTCCGTCGCGCCATTGCCGCCATCGCTGACATCAAACCAGGCCCCGGACGACGACCCCAAGGTGGCATCCCGACACAGGAATTCAAGATCCTGCTGGCTGTGTAGGACGACTAACGGTAGGGCCAGCATGAGTTGATGGCCCAGGCTATGGATGGCAATCAGGTCGCTCGGATTTTCCCAGAGTGCGCCATAGTGGGGTATGGCACCGATTCATGTAAAAATGGGCCACATCTCCTGAAAGCCTTATAGTTAGGTCGTTTCAGAGGCTAAAAGCAGCCTATTCCAGAGGATCTTGAGGACGTTTCATTGAAATTGGGACGTCATAGTGGATCGCCTGCGGCTGTCGTTGGAGATCCAGGTGATAGAGGCCAAATCGATTCACATGCTGCGTGAGATAGGGGCTCAACTCAGCGATAGCCTCCGGTTCAAACGCATAGCCTTGCTGGTTGAGGTCATGGAGGATGCGCGTCAGTTCAAAGACGTTGTAGAAGATTAGCGTGTTGGCGACCAGGTGATTGTATTGGATGCGCTTGCGTTGCTCATCGCGGCTATTGGTGGCCAGGGTGCCATCATCTCCAAAGGCGAGCCATTGCACGAACCCATTGAACGCCTCACTCTTGTTGGTTGCGGCTTGGATGGTAGAGCGCAGGTCAGCGTCATGGATGTATTGCAGTAAGAACCCAGTGCGAACCGCACAGCCCAATTCGTGGAACGCTTGATAGAGCTTGTTTTTGCGGCTATTGGTACCAAGCTTTCGCAGAATGGTAGAGGCCTTGATTGTCCCACCCTTGATGGAGACGGCCACGCGCAGCATGTCCGGCAAGTGGGTTTCAATCAGGTGCCAGTTGATGGTGTCGGAGAACAGCCCATCGATGTGCTGATAGCGCACCGCTCGGGTCGGACGGTAGAACGTCAGGGCCTTCCAGTTCCGAATGCGGGGCATCAAGGTAATGCCCAAGAGGTAAGCCAAGGCAAAGACGGTCGCACTTTGGGCCTGCGTATCCCCGTGAATGGTGTCAGGCTGAATCTCAGACGTATTGTTCAGGAGTCCATCCAACATGAACACGGCTTCCCAGACCCCACAGGGAATGAAGTGGCTGAACAGGGCGATGTAGGTGTCTGAGACGTGATAGTAGCCAATGCCGCCGTAGCCGCCATAGCGAATGTGATATTCCGCCAGCAGGTTGTTCTCGTAAATATCCCACTTGGTTCCATCCACAGAAGCCCGACGACCGGTGCCCCAGAATTTGGGCAGGGCAAAGCGGTTATAGGCATTGATGATGGCCCTGATGGCGGTTTGCAGCGTCTCTTCGGTCATGTGCCGCTGGTTGACCCAGGCCAGTTGTTTACGGTCAAAGGTTCTGAGGGCGCGGGCGGTCTGACTGGGGCCAATGTTGCAGCCATAGCAAAAGATGGTGGCCAGATAGCGCCCGACGGGGCTGTCCAGCTTGGCCTCATGGCCGGAGATGGGGCCAAAGTAACGGGTCCAATTCAGCCAGACCTCTTTATCCGTCAGTACGTCGAGGAGGTGCACCGGGGTGAGCCGCTCTGCCACCAGGGTTTCGAGTTGGGTTAGGCCTGCGGGTCGCTGTCGGGGTTGCCGTCGGATCGTCAACCGTTCGTCCTTCCAGACCACTTGAGTATTGGCAGGAAAAGCCTCATCCGTTGTCGTGGCACTGCTTTCTAGCCACTGTTGCACCTGCTGGACAAAGGCTTTCGGCTCAACGGGCAAATTCACCTGCTGACCGTACGCCTCCCTCTGAGCGTGATACTCGTCCCAGGTCACTAACTGGCTGTAATCGTCTCCGTACTCAGCACTACCCGCCATGTAGAGGTCGCCCGATTGCAACGCCAGCAAGATATGGGAGAAGACGCAGAGTTCAAACGATGGGCGATGCAGTTGTTGGGGCGGCACTGACCGTTGGGAAGCCGCCTGTCCCGTCACCAGTTTCCACCATTTAGCCGGAATCCAGGACAGATCCAGGGTCTCAGCAGGGGATGTCGTCGTTGACTCGTTCGCCTCAGCGGTGGGAACGTCCAGCCAGGTGCTGCGGGCGGTGCGATGCTGCTGAATCAACCGAATCGCCACTTCCAGATGATGATCCTGGGTACTGGACTGCAGGGGCACTACCTCGAGGAACCGAAATAAGGTAGCGCGGTGGCTTTTGTCAACACTCCGGACAGTTTTTTGGGGTTGGGTTGGAAAAAAGCTATCCACCGCATAGAGTGCAGGTGCAAGTAAAACACGGTGCACCGATGGATAGCCTCAACAGCAT
>NZ_JACJRS010000191.1 GCF_014697375.1 Phormidium sp. FACHB-1136 | reverse complement strand
TTGAAGCGGCCCGGTTGAACGTGCTGTTGCTCAACAGCGATACCAGCAGCGGTGAGCTAGAAAAAGCGGTGATTATGGATCCCAACACCACCATCACCGACTACCCCATCGTGATTGCCACCCCCAGTATGGGCACTGGCGTCTCGATTGAAGTCAACCACTTCGACCAGGTCTACGGCCTGTTTTGGGGAGCCAGCAGCACCGATGCGGACATGAGCCAAGCCCTGGCCAGGGTGCGACAGCCTATCCCCCGTATCGTCTGGTGTGCCAAGTATGGCCGCAACTTTTCCAAGGTGGGCCGTGACACCAATCCCCTCCGCCTGAAAAAGCTGCTCCAGGACAAGGCCAACGCCAACGCCCAGATGACCGCCGCCAGCCTAGGAGCCCTCATCGGGAACATCACCGACTACGACTGGCTCAATCCCCACGTCCACCTATGGGCCACCCTAGAAGCTCAGCGTAACCGCTCGATGCTATCGCTGCGCTCTGCCCTTAAGGTGCGGCTGATCCATGAGGGACACCCTCTCACGATTGAACGACTCGACACCCACCAGGAGGCCAAACAACAGATGGCCGAAGCCCGTCTCCAGATCAAGGCCGCTGAAGCTAGGGCCACCGCCTCAGCCGTCAACCTAACCGCCCCGCAAGTCAAGGCATTAGAGATGGCCGAACACCTCGACCCTGACGAACGGCTAGCCCTAGACAAATGGCACCTCGCCGAGTTCTATGCCATCCCCCTCGACGCTGTCACCACTGACCTGGTGCTGCTCGACAATCACGGGCGCTATCGGGGCCAACTGCTCGAACTCGAAGCGTTCTTGTATCCCGATACCGCCAGCGCCGCCGTGGTGCGCTCCGTGGAACGACAGGCCCAACACCATCTCGGCCTTTGTCCCTGGGACATTTCCACCGCCGAACTACGACGACAGGTCAGGGTGCACCTTGGACTCGACCGATGGGTGAACAACCCGGACGAATGGTTGAGCGACGATGACGCCTTGGCCCAGTTTGCCACTCAAGCGCTGGCCCTGGCTCCCCAAGTCAAGGCGGCGCTGAATGTGTCCATTAAACCGGAGATGCGGCCTCAGCAAATCCTCGGCCAACTCCTCGACCAGATGGGCCTCACCACCCTGTCCCGGCAGTTGCGGCAGGGAAACCAACAACGTACCCGTTCGTACCAAATTGACCCCGATGCCAAAGCCCAAGCCCTGGCCATCCTCGCCCGTCGGGCCGAACGCCGAAATGCCAGCGACCATCGGGCCTCGCCCCCTGACACACCCCCAGTGATTAATGACCAGTCATTCAGGGGATGTGACACACGACACCCCCCTAAAACAGATGATTTGTGGGTCGGGCAGCAAGTCCGGTGGGGCAGTTCTCTAGGATATTGGGTGGTGCTGGCGACTGAAGACGAGTCAGCGACGATTCAACTCCAAAATCCCATCGTACAAACAGTGCGTACGGTGCCCCTGGCTGACCTGATAGCCCTGGAACTGGCTGGATAAAGCTCGCTGACTCGATGTTGATCATCCTCCGCAGACGTTGGATCTTGTGGAGGCACTTTATGATGGAGTTCAAGCGGTAACGATCCATAGGGTTTGTGAATTAGGACGGTGGAGGCGATGACCGAGCCGCACTACGACCCCGACCAATGGCAGGAACTGTTTTGGCAGCGGGGCGACCGTATCTACGCCTGTGCGCTACGCCAGAATCTCTTTGGCGAGTGGGTGTTGCTGCGGAAGTGGAGTGGTCGCCGCACGGGCAAGGGAGGCCAGCGGGAAACCGTCTGTGCTGACTTGGAAGACGGACAGCGGTTGATGCAGAACATCCTCAAGCGCCGTCGCTATCGGGGGTATGTCCTTGATGACTATTCCAGGCAGGACTTTGACACCTGGGATTCCTAATCAAACAGGGAGTAAGACCGTCCTAACGTTAGTAAAGCATGAGTCAAAACACATCAATACCTGGACTTGTATACATCTATATGTCTAGACATATTTAAGCCTAGATATATAGATGTATGGGCATATTAGTGTCTTGATGCCTAGCTGTCATCTTCGAGGCACTGTTATGGAATAGGCTTGTAGTGGTCTGTTCGACACTTTCCTTGTCATCTCAGGGAAGGAGAATTAAAAGCATATCAATGCCTAGAGTTAAATATGTCAAGACATACAGACATATTTAACTCTAGGCATACAGGTATATTGATACTTTGATGTCTAGAGGCTATCCTCAATGCGCTGTTATGGAATGGGCCTGTGAAAATCTGTTCAGCAATTTCCTTATCGGGGGGACAGGGAAAAACGACCACGGTATTTTTTACCGCGCTGCTGCTGGCTCGGCAGGGGAAAAAGGTGCTGACGGTGGATGCCGACCCCCAGGCAAACCTGACCTTTTATCTAGGCCATGAGGTGCAGGCTGACGAGCCGAGTCTGTTTGAGGTGCTAACCAAGCAGGTGGAGGTCGAGGATGGCATCTACGAAACCCAGTACGAGAACCTGTTTGTGATGCCCGCTGACCGTGGCTTGTTCAAAGTCAGTGATTTTTTGAGCAGCAGTGGGGCGGGGGCATTTATCTTGAAACAGCGATTGCGTAAGATTCACGATCTGTTCGATGTGGTGCTGATTGATGTGCAGCCGTCGCGATCACAAATCTGTCTCTCCGCCGTCGGGGCCTCTGACTATGTGCTGATTCCGGTAGAGGCCAACGTTAAGGGCGTGAACTCCTTGGTGGATACGCTGGATTTTTTAAATGAGCAAGCGGATTTAGAAGCGT
Organism: Phormidium sp. FACHB-1136; assembly: GCF_014697375.1. Taxonomy (GTDB): domain Bacteria; phylum Cyanobacteriota; class Cyanobacteriia; order Phormidesmidales; family Phormidesmidaceae; genus Nodosilinea. The sequence goes on along the minus strand of NZ_JACJRS010000191.1, from coordinate 1,596 downwards.
TCACTGGATCGGTACTAGGGATAATTCCCTTTCGGGATCGCTGGGTGGGCAATACCCAAACGCTAGAAGGGCGACAAAACATCGCCGTGATGAAAGAGTTTGCCGAGGATGCTCCCATTCTGGCCTCCATCCGCGAGTCTGAGAAGTTTAAGAACGCTATCCGCCAGGGCAAGTTGCTCAGCGATCTGGGCCAGCCCGACCTGCAATACCCCTTCGAGCAAATTGTGGAGGCTTTGATCCATGAGTGATGCCCTAGACCGACTCAAACAACGGCAGCGCCCTAAAGTTGCCCCCCGCGATGCATCGCTGGTATCGATCCCTCAAGATATTCATATGTCTGGACATACAGACATACAGGCATCTAGACATATAGATGTGCAAAACTCTAGACCTGTTGAATCCGGAGGAGTTGAGGATGCGGCCCTAGTAGAGTCTTCTGAAGTGGATAAGTCTAGACATATAGACGTCCAGATGTCTTTATCTTCTAGCGCAGGCCATGAATTAGAGATATCTAGACATATAGATATCCAGATGTCTAAACCTCTGGATGAGGAGCCGATGGTCAAGCGCAGCACCTTTCGCCTAGAGGCGGATCTGATTGACCGACTTCACACCTTTTGTCGGCAGCAGGGGCTGAGCCGCGAAGTGCTGATCGAGGCAATGTATGAGTATATGGAGGCTCATCCAGAAGCCTTGGCTCAGGTGGTGGAGAAGGCCAGCCAGAAGCATGATCATCGGCAGCAGCAGGCTAACCGCAAGCGAGCCGAGTCCATGTTCAGCAAGTTTGGCCACAGGTAATGTCAGGCTAGAAGAGTGCGTGAATTAGGTCATCACTTTAGCCTAGAAGGAAACGAGGATATCAAAGCGGGGTCTGTACTCTGGCGAGTGCCTCTAGGTTCAGGATGGGGATAACGAAGTCACCTCCATCCTCACGCCCAGATCAATGGGGCTATCGCCCAGGGTGAGATGTCCTTTTACTATCCCACCCATGACCCACCCCTCCAGTCAAACCAAACGCCTGTCCCCAGCGCTGGATCTGGCCCTATTTGAGTTGTTAGCTACCCTCGAAACCTATAGCGATGCTGACTTTGAGGCCCACTGGATGGCCATGAGCGACGCGGAGATTCAGCAGGTAGCGCTCATTCTGATTCAAGCCCTCAAGGTCAACCTCAACGGTAAACAGGTAGCGGGTGCGTTGCTCCAAGTCAGACAGTCCCCCCATCCCCTACACTAGGGTCAACGTCAGTCAGGCCGTTGATCTATGCCGACCCTCAGTCAAGCCTTCCTGCCCACCGCCTGGGATGAGTGCGAAAGCGCTATCGCCCAGCGAGACCAGAGTGCGGCCCAACTCAGGGCTCAAGGTTGGGTCTGTACCTGCCTCACCCTCTATCGGGTTATAGATGGAATGCCCGTGTACGTGGTGGAGGCGAATCCGGCAAGTCTTGACGTGGGCCGGGAGCGATCCTCAAGGCCAGCCCGAGTCCTTACTCCTAGCGGTCGTCCCGGTCTAGCCCGTAACCGAGCCTAGCATGGGTGCCCTGCCCTCCAGCCCCACTCGTTACCTCAAGGCCAGCTCACGCCGATGTGAGTTTGAGT
>NZ_JACJRS010000190.1 GCF_014697375.1 Phormidium sp. FACHB-1136 | reverse complement strand
CTGACTTGAACAAAATTGAGAAGTTTTGGGCACGGATCAAGCACTACGTGCGAAAGACCTTGCACCAGTTTGACACCTTGTGGGATGCCCTCGACAATGCCTTCCGCGTATTGTCCTAACCTGCCTGCGGGCTGCTATAAAAACAAAGAAGTGTTATTCCCATATTTGAATGGCCAGGATCTGACAACTAGGCCAGATCAGTCTCCTTCGCGATGGGTAATAAACTTCTTTGACTGGCCTTTATCACCTGATACTGACGACCCCAAAAAGCCAAAAGGGCCACCTTATGCTATCGATTATCCTGAATGTCTAGAAATTGCACAAAGGTTAGTTAAGCCAGAAAGACCTAAGGCTCAATCTAAAGCTTGGCAAGAAAAATGGTGGCAATATGCTAGCTCAGGTGAAAAACTTTATGCTGCAATGAATGAGTGTAGTAGGGTTTTGGTAATCCCTGAGACAACAAAATTCTGCATATTTTCTTTTTGCCCAACGGATATTGTCTTTTCCCACACCACAAAAATTGTTGCGTTTGATGATAATTCAAGCTTTTGTATAGTGTCATCAAGCATTCATGAGTCTTGGGTCAGAGCTTACTCTTCAACCCTTGAAACACGTCTAAAGTACAATCCCTCAGACTGCTTTGAAACCTTCCCCTTCCCCGAAAACACCGACACCCTAGAACAAATTGGCGAAACCTACTACACCCATCGCCAAACCATCATGCAAACCCGCCAAGAAGGGCTAACCAAAACCTACAACCGCTTCCACGACCCCACCTGCACCGACCCCGACATCCAAACCCTCCGCCACCTCCACATCCAAATGGACAACGCCGTCGCCGCCGCCTACGGCTGGCACGACCTCATTTCACCCCCTCATCCCCTAACCCCTTCTCCCACCAGGGGAGAAGGGGAACAAGAGATGGCTGTCTCTCCCCCCTCTCCCACCCTGGGAGAGGGGGGCCGGGGGGGTGAGGGTCTAAACCACGGCTTCCACAACACCAAACAAGGCCTTCGCTTCACCATCAGCGAAACCGCCCGCCGCGAAGTCCTCGACCGCCTCCTCGCCCTCAACCACCAACGCTACGCCGAAGAAGTCGCCCAAGGGTTACACGATAAGAAAAAAGGCAAAGGGAAAAATGCAAAAGGCAAAAGTAAAAAGGTAAAAAGTAAACCCGCCTCAGTCGCCGACAGTCCTACAGGCAAATACATCACCCAAGGCAACCTCCTCGGCGACGACACCCCCACCCAAGGCGAACTGTTTTAAGCTAAGACCACCCCACCCAGTCCCCACCATGCAAACCATCCACATCGAACTCCCAGATACCATCTTTTCTGCCCTTCGCAAAGCCCCACCAGAATTTGTGCAAGAAATGCGAATTGCCGCCGCCGTCAAATGGTACGAACTCGGTGAAATTTCCCAAGAAAAAGCCGCCGAAATCGCCGGACTCCATCGCGCCGACTTCATCAACACCCTCACCCGCTACCGTGTCTCCGTCCTCCAATACACCGCCCCCGAACTCGCCGAGGAACTAGCCAACGCCGATTAGAAGATGTTTGAAAGGTCAACCCAGATCCTTGTCTCAGATTCCAGCCAGAGTCGGCATCTGTTCAGAGAAAATTGGTACCTAAAGCTTTTCGCTTTAAGACCAAAACCCGAGGTCTAGCTCCTTTTTGAGGTGCAAACCCTAATCCTGCCCTGAAGATCTCAGGCATATAGTACCGGGGAATATCATCTTTGCCTCTATCCTCATAGAGGACTCCGATATCTTCCAGCATTCTAATCGTAGCCTGATCTAAATCAAGCGTATCTAGTGTGAAAGGAACCCGTTTCTGATCTTGGGTGTATTCCGTTTCTACTTTATTAACCCATCGCCTAAATTCAGGATATTCTTCCTTAACCTCTTTAACCTTACCAGTACTACAGGGTTCTATCGCACGCCTAATGGCTTGAGGTGGAAGGAGACGATTAGAAGACCAGCGATCAAATTGAACTTCCTTACTGTTTTCAATCGTGATGTTGGCGGCATGATAAAGGAGACGAATGATGTCTCTAGCCTGTAACTTACCCTTGAAATCTGTTAATGCGGCATAAACCCAGTTAGCCGTATAAGCTTCATTGCTGGCATCATTTCCTAACTTTTTACCCCACAATCTCTCCAAAACTAAAATTAGTTCCTCACGACTCAGTGCTGCTAGATTCGCTTCATTTGCTTGAATAACAGAAGCCTGAATGCAAACCCAATACACTAGCCTCAAAAATGAATCTGCATCCCACGATAAATCATAGGGCTTGTAAAGGCTTTCAAACTGCGCTAGATTTTGTGTCTTTGAATGTCTTAAAAAGTCGCGTCTTAGCAGAATAATTAATCCGAGGTTCGATTGCCGAATCTCATTGAGTCTTTTGGGTAGACTGATAAGTGTGCTCAATGCAGTTTGCTGTTGTGGATTAGTGGCTATCTCCGTAAAGATATCTTCCAAACCATCAAACAAGAAAATTAAACGAACATCTTTTTCCTTGAGATATGAATTCAAATGTGACAGACTAACAGAGTCTTCATCTTGAGAAAAGCCAATGGATTGAGATAGTTCTTTGATCCAGAATCTTATCCAATCCAGTTCGCCAGAGGGGGATTCTAGAAAGCCTCTAATTCTGTCCCCAAATTCTGAATGTAAGAATTCAGGAATAGTATGGGAGAAAGCTTCTCTTGTAGCATCCCTGGCTGCTCTAACAACATCTTCTGCTGCATCTTTTAAAGTGCTTGATTGCAGCAAAGGAAAGATATGGGTTTTATGTTCAAAGTCAATCGCATTGCCAGATGCGAGGCTTAAAAAGGTTTCCCAATCTTGGAGTCTTGAAAGTTGTACATAGGTAAATGTTTTTCCTGCTCCCTTAGCTCCAATAGAGACTACACGGGGCAGATCATTACGAAATGAAGTCGCTAGATTTCTAAGGGATTCTGTGACTAATAAACTTTCGCCCTTGCCACTTTCAGCAAACTCATATTGTTCGCATATTGTTCTAAATTTGCGAACTTCTTCTAGTTCAACTGAAGAATTTTCAGATTCCCTATCTAGAGCTAAAACTTGAGACTGTTCTCTAACTTTTGAAGTTGCCCACTCCCTTGCAATCCTCATTACAGAAGTTGGGGCTAATTTCAGCTTTGCCTCTTCCCATGTATTGATGTAAAGTAACTCTTGCGTAAAATCAGTTTCTTTAATCTCCAGCCTGCTAGTGTATAGATTGTCATGCTCTGCTCGTTCAGGTGGTGAATAGGCAGAGTTTAATTTCTCTAAGGAATTCTCAAAGGCTGGAAGCTCCCTCAACTCTTGGGTTAAGAAGCTAATAATGATAGATGGATCATAAAATTTCCCGCTACTGCTATCTGCCTCTGACGGTGCGATACGACTGATTTGCTCTAAAACAAGACTGAGACCAGCGGTTGACTGCTCTGTGGCTGTTGTTACAAAGAATCGCTGAATCCTAGGGTCAAAAATGACTGGACTAGAAATTTCGCTGAGCCCAGCACGTAAATCAATAAGAACATAGTCTGCTGATAGCGCTTTTCCTAATTGATGAATGGCATCTCCGCAAGTCCATTCACCTTCAGGACTCCTGGCCAGGTGCTCAGGCAAGACAGGAGTATCTAAAAGCTGATCATCACTCAGACAAGCAGGTAGGAAATAAAATGTTGAACCTCCTTCTATTTTGGGTGTTTTTTGAACTTCTTGGGCAAAGATATCAAGTGTTGCCTGCCGAGCAGTAGGTGAGTAATGATAGGCTTCAAGAAAATCAATAAAAGAGACAGAAGGCTGCTGACTTTCAGCCCGATTCCAGTAGGTTAAACCAGGAGCTTCTAAATCAGCATCAATAACTAAGACCGTAATTTTTCGATTACTATCTTTAGCGGCATCTAAGAGAGCAAAAACATGCGACGCAAGATGCAACGTTCGACCAACACCTCCCTTGAAAGAATAAAAAGCAATTACCTCTGGAGAGGATAATGAGTGTTCTGGAAAATGAAATCGCGATGGTAATTTATCTCCGTTATCATCTTCTGGTAAAACATTTTCTAAATAAGCAATCTCCTTCCAAAATGGACGTATAGAGCCAGATTTATTAGATGTTTCATACTCATTTTCATGAAATTCAATAGGTAACCTTGAATCTCCAAGGTCGAGGCGAATTATATTTTCTTCTTTTTGATACCAGTCCTGGAACCATTCAGTCAAGATTGCTTGCGCCTCTGACTGATAATTCTCGCCAGGTAAACCAATTTCCAAGGCGTCTGAAAAGCATGATATTGCACTCATGCAACTAGGCATTTTTGTGCCATTTAATGTCTCTTTTTGGATTAGCCTTTTTACATCCAGCCAAGTGATAAATCTTAGAGATCTCATTATAAGCTTAGCTCCTGTTGAATCCACTCAGATATTTTCAATAAATGTTTTTCCACCAAGTCATCTGGCAACTGCGTAAGGCGTCCACCATACAACACTCCGGACAGATTTAGGAGGCTGTGATCCCAGTCTATGCGGCGATAACCCCGTAGTTCAGGAGGGTCTGGTAGTTGGGATGGGATTGAATCAAAGTTGGCTC
>NZ_JACJRS010000019.1 GCF_014697375.1 Phormidium sp. FACHB-1136 | reverse complement strand
AGGAATAATGTCATTGAGATATTTTAAGGTTTTATTTTTGTTGAGCAATTCCTGCTGGCGTTCCTCAAAGTCCCAGAATCCTTTTTGTCCCATAGTCCTGATGAGAAGTGAGTAATTTATACTGTCTATGATCTCATCTTTTCGTGTCTATCGACTATCTCTTTAAGAATCAAAATACTAATGATCAAATATTGGGCTATTAGCAAATATTTCAGGAATCTAGATTTCGACATGAGTCTCATTGTGAGACAGTGCCTTCAGTATTTTTCGAGGTGCCCTACAGGTATCAGCCTCGTTAAGTCCCGACATTAGCGCAACCAAAGCTTGAGGAAGATGAAAAGCACGGCTTACTCTAGTTTGCCCTCTCCGCTCTGAGAACGACACAACTTCATTAGCCAGGGTGAATCCGTTGTCAGGCCATAGTTATGGCGAAGGGTCGCTCATATTAATAACTTGGCTTGTGGGGTGAACCGTGCTGGGTCTATTGGGCAACAACTCGCTCGGTTCCCCGTGATAGGTGACAAATACCCCCTGCTTGGCCCGAGTGGCCGATACATGCAGCAGACACCGCTCTGCTTTGAGGATGGCCTTGTGAGCCTCCGGAGCCGCCGCTGTTGCTACGGTGTTGCCTCTAACAGAATTTGGGGTAGAAAGGCGGCTAAAGGTAAAAGAATTTTACGTAACGTCGTCCTGCCCCTCCCTATCGGTTACATCTAGGACACTTCTGCCGCGATGCCCCCTCGCGTTTTGCCCATGCGCCCCCCGTTGAACTTGAATTTGAAATGGAAATGGCTCTTGCTGCTGGCGGCTCTGGCTATGCCCCCTGCAACCCTGGCCTCCTACGCAGCAGGGCTACCCTCGGCCCAGGCCCAAGCCCAGGAAATTGCAGATGCAGCGCAACAGGCCGAAGCGGATCGGTTGTATGAGCAGGGGTTTCAGCAACACCAATCAGGCCAGTTTGATGAGGCGTTGCAGTCGCTTCAGGCGGCTCTAGAGATTTACCAAGCGCTTGGAGATCGCCTAGGGCAAGCGGAAACCCTGCGCGGCATCGGCTATGCATATCGATACGTCTGGAGACTCGATCCGCAATACACGACCGAGACTCGAGACCAGGCGTTTGACTTGGCGTTGCAGGCGTGGCAAATGGCCCTAGATCTGCATCGTGCCTTGGGAGATCGGCAGGGAGAAGTCGATATTCTGGGCGATTTTGGGAAGTTTGAGACTGAACGAGGCAATGCTCAGCGGGCCTTAGACTGGTATCAACAGCGGCTGACCGTGGTGCGTGGCCTAGGGGATCGCCAGGAGGAAGGGCGTACCCTGAGCTACCTAGGCCAAGTCTCTCTCGCCTTAGGAGATACGGCCCAATCCATGGATTTTCTTCAACAAAGCCTAGCCATGGCCCGTGAGCTTGGGGATCGGCAAGGGGAAGGTTTGGCCCTGGCGAATTTCGGCGATATTCACTTTCGTGAAAATTATGAAAATTATTTGCCCGGTAACCCCGACTTTTCCCAAGCGATTGACTTTTACCAACAGAGCCTAGCCATTGCTCGAGAAATTGGTGATCGTGACCTTGAAGAAAGAAACTTGACCAATTTAAACAATCTCCTGATTGAAGAACAAAAACCTGGTTTCTTGGGTGAAGTGGGCTCAGTGGATGCCGCCGATATGGCCGAAGAGATTACGTCCGGTATGGCGCTATACGCGGCATCCCTCAACGATGCTCGGCAGGGACTTGCAGTGGCCCAAGAGCTTGGGGATCGCCGCCGAGAAGGAGAGGCGCTCATCCGGCTAGGGAATACACACCTCCACCTTGGACAACCTCAGGAGGCCATTGGCATTTTTCAGCAAAGCCTAGTCATTGCCCGCGAGATCGGGAATCGCCAGGCAGAAGGGTACGCCCTAGGCGGATTAGGAAGCGCCTATTACAACCTGGGACAACATTCTCAGGCGATGGATTTTCTTCAGCAAAGTCTGGCCATTGCCCGTGAGGTTAACGATGCTCCGTTGGAAGCCCGTAGCCTCATCCATCGTGGGGCTATCTATCGCAACACAGGCCAATACCCCCAAGCCCTAGAGGCCTTGGGGCAGGGCTTAGCCATTGCCAGTCAACTACCCCACTGGGCTACGCTCACGGAGATCCCCATGGCCTTGCTGAACCTGGGTTCCGTCCATGAAGCATTGGGAGATGGGGACTCCGCCCTATACGGTTATCATCAGAGCCTAGCCGTCGCCCAAGAAAGCGGCTTGCGTGAAATTGAGGCCAATGCCCTCAGCACTCTAGGCCGCTTTTATCAAGCCAAGGCCCAAAACGAGCTAGCGGTGGTCTTCTTTAAAAAAGCGGTCAATGTCTACGAAGATATCCGCACCGGTAATCGCGCTTTCAACCTCGATCAAGCCTTACAAGACTCCTACACCGAAAAGGTGGCCGAGACCTACCGCACCCTAGCCGACCTGCTGCTCGACCAAGGCCGTATCCTCGAAGCTCAGCAGGTGTTGGAACTGTTGAAGGCCGAAGAACTGCGGCAATTTACCCGCGCCAGTTATGCGGGCGGCACCCTCACCTACGACCCCGCCGAGCAACCCATCGTGGCATCCCACGGGAGCCTAATTGCTCTGGGTGTGGCCATTGCCGCCTGCGACCCCAACTGTGACCAAACCCTCTACGACCAGCAAATCGCCCTAGAGCGGCAGTTTGACCAAACCGTAGCCAGCTTTGAGCAAACCGTGCGCCAGGGCCGCGCCAACGATAATGTTTTCTACGACCCTGCCAGCCTCTCCAGCGATGCGTTGGACTTGGTCAATGCCCAGCCCGGTACGGTGTTGATCTACCCCGTGGTGCTAGAGGATCGCCTGTGGTTGTTGTGGACGGCCACCGGGGGCGTGGCAGGCAGTGTGGAGGTACCCGTTTCCCAGGCGGAACTGAGTCGGGCGGCGGTGCGGTTTCGGGAACTGCTGGAACACCAGGATGCCCAGGCCTACAGCGAGTTTAAGGCGGTTTCCCAACAGCTCTATGGTTGGCTGATTGCCCCCATGGAGGCCGAGCTGGAGAAAAACAACATTCGCCACTTGATCTTTGCCCAAGACCGCACCACCCGCTACCTGCCCATGGCGGCGCTCCACGACGGTAGCCAGTATTTGCTAGAGCGCTACACCCTGTCCACCGTCCTATCCGCCGCCCTCACCGATACCCAAGGCCGCCTAGGCGATGCCACCTCGGCCCAGGCCCTAGGGTTGGGATTAACCCAGGCCATCCCCGGCTTTAGCCCCCTGCCCAACGTGGGGCAAGAACTGCGGGCCACCATTCGCGCCGCCGACAATGCCGACCAGGGCATCTTTCCCGGCCAAATTTTCTTGGATGACGCCTTCACCTTCGAGGCGCTGAGCCAAAACGTGCGGCGGGCCAACATTCTGCACATCGCCACCCACGCCGAATTTGTGCCCAGCACCCAGGGCGAATCCTACATCCTATCGGGCACCGGGGAGCGCCTTGCCCTGGCCGACATTGGTGCCCTCGATACCCAGTTCCGCAACCTGCATTTGGTGGTACTGTCGGCCTGCCAAACCGCCCTCGGTGGAGCCGCCCTAGACGGCACGGAAATTGCCGGGGTAAGTTCCTACTTCCTTGGCCCCAACAAAGCCAAAACCGTCATGGCCACCCTCTGGAAGGTAGACGACGCCGGAACCAGCCTCCTCATGCAGCGCTTCTATGCCCTCCTAGCCACGGGCGACTTGACCAAAGCCGAAGCCCTGCGTCAGGCCCAACTCAGTCTGCTAAAGGGAGAAGCCGACCTGGATGACCGCATGGCCACCCTGGGGGTAAGTCGCGGCTTTGAACTGGCCGCACCGGAAGCGGCCTCCGCTGGCTTGGCCCACCCCTACTACTGGGCACCGTTCATTTTGATTGGAAATCCGCTCTAGGCTCAAATACTCAGGCAAGATGCCACCGTTGCCCCGGAAAGTCAGTCAGGATAGTCGCCTAGAAAAAACGGAATTGTAAATTTTTCCTGAAAAGTTCGCTTGCGTTTTTGAGGAAAATCGATTATGTAGTGGGCAGGATTGGCCGCTTATCCGGATTTTTCTCAGTAATTTTCCTTATGCATCTCCGCGCAACGCTTTTTCTATCTCTACCTTTGCCGTTTTTGGTCTTCTCAGCAGACATCGCCTCTGCCCTAGGAACGTCAGAGAATGGAAGCGAAGGGCGACCCAGCCACCAAACCACTATCAGCCCTATGCAGACGTTGGCCCATGGTGCTGGGCCAGCCCCAGTCGAGTCAGGGTTTCCGTTCGGCGTTGTCGATGCTCATTCCTCCCCCATCCTGGCCTCAGGGTCGCAGGCCGATGCGGATCGCCTCAGGCAGCAGGGCTACGAAGCTTATACAGCGGGTGAGTTTGATAGCGCCATAGACTACTATCAACAAGCCCTGGCCATCAATCAACAACGGGATTGGAATAATGAGGAGGAGACCCTAAAGAGCTTGATGGGTCTACGGAATGCTTTTATACGGCAAGGTCAGTACGATCAAGCTATCAACAGCTATCAACTGACCTTGGAGTGGATCCAGGGTAGAAGTATTCGGCGTACCCACGACCGTACTCCCTTTGGCCATCGCCTTGAAATGATTGTTTTGCGAGACCTCAGCCAACTGTATGCGGCGTCAGAGCAATACCCGCAGGCCATTGAAACGTATCAACAGATCCTTGCCATTGCCCGTAACCTTAGACCCGATCCCAGCCTCTCTGGATTTCGTGCCTATTGGGAAGTGACCGCTCTACTTGGGCTGGGGGACAGTTACGCCATCGCCGGTGACTATGAGGCGGCCCTCGACACCTACAACCAATTGATTGAACGATTAACCATTAATTGGAGAACCGCCTGGAGGCCGGAGTACCTCCTTCCCGAGGGAAGTGCTGGATGGGTCGCCTCAAAAAGAATTTTGGGCCGTTTAGGCATGGCCAATGTCTACGCCTTGCAAGGAAATTACCCGCAAGCACGAGAAGCCCTCAACCTTGGCAACAATTGGTTCATGAATTCGCTGGCGCTCCTGGGCAACGAACCCGGAGGGCTAGCTGAGGTCGCGCAGCGTTCTGGCGATGTTTACCTCAATCTAGGCGACTATCAACAGGCCATTGAGTCCTATGAAGAGGCGCTACGGATCGTTGATAACTTTGCAGAGAGTACAGAATGGCTAAATAGTATAGAAGCCCATGGGCGTGACCAGGATAGCATTGAGCGCGATGGCGAGTTTATGTCTGTCGTGGCGCAGAGAGCTTACCTACAAAATAACGAGCGTCTGATTACCGCCGCTAGTCTGGCGGGGCTTAGCAATACCTACCGCAGCCTAGGCCAAATGGATGAGGCGGATCGCTACCAACAGGAAGCCACGGCCCTTTATGCAGAGCTAGACATCATCTTCCCCCTGCGTAGTGCCCTAGCTAGAACACGGGCTATGGGCGGTCGGGCTAGGGAGGTGAGGGCGTTTGTGAGCCAGGGAGATGAGGCCATCGCACGGGGAGATCAGGCCCAGGCATTGAGCGACTACCAAGCCGGATTACAAATGGCCAGCGAAATTGGTCTACGACGGGAGGAAAGCCTCGCTCTGTTGGGATTGGGCGATGCCCACCAAGGCTTAAACGATCCCGAATCAGCCCTGGATGCCTACCAGCAGGGGTTAGCCATTGCCCGCGAGATTGGGGGGCGAGAGGTGGAGGCCCGCGCCCTGAATAGCCTGGGCTGGCTATATTTGAACCAGGAAGCCATCGACGAGGCCGAGACTTACCTTGGCGAAGCCGTGACGGCATTCGACAGTCTGCGTGGCACAGTGCAGGCCGATGCCAGCAAGGTCAGCCTATTTGACCGCCAGGTGGGGGCCTACCGGGGGCTAGAGCAGGTCTACATTCTGCAAAATCGGCCCGAAGCCGCCCTAGAAGCCTCCGAACGGGGTCGCGCCCGCGCCTTCATCGACATGCTGGCCCAAAATCTATCCCAGCAACAGCAAGAGCCCTTCACCGCCACACCCCCCGACCTTGCCGCCATTCAAGCCATTGCCCGCACCGAACGCAGTGTGCTGGTGCAGTATTCTCTGGTGGAGACTGGCCCGGATGGCCCCAGTATCTACATTTGGGTGGTGCAGCCCAGCGGCCAGATGGATTTTCGCAAGATGTCCCTCACCGCTGCCACGGCCAATGTGGCGGAATTGGTCAGCACCAGTCGGGACTCTCTGGGGGTACGCAGCCGGGGCTTTGAATTGGCCATGGCAGCACCCACCACCGTCGATCACAGCGCCCAATTGCGCCAACTGCACCAACTGTTGATTGACCCCATTGCCGACCTGCTGCCCACCAACCCTAGGGATCGGGTGGTGTTTATTCCCCAGGGGCCGCTGTTTTTGGTGCCCTTTGCCGCCCTACAAAACGAGGAGGGGCAATACCTAATCGAACGCCATACGATTCTGAATGCCCCGTCCATTCAAGCCCTAGCCCTCAGCCGCCAGCAACGTGCCCCTCGCCGGATTGGCAGCACCTATACCCCCCAACGGCTGCTCCTGGTCGGCAACCCCACCATGCCGACGGTGGGAAATTCCGCAACGCCCCTGACTCCGCTACCGGGGTCGGAACAGGAGGTGTTGGCCATTGCCAATGTCTACCGGGCGGAACCCCTAATTGGCGACCAAGCCACCGAAGCCGCCGTCAAACAACGTGTGGGCGAGGCCATGGTGGTGCATCTGGCCACCCATGGGTTACTGGAATATGGCGGCGGCGGGACGCAGGACATCCCTGGGGCCATTGCCCTTGCGCCAGGGGATGGCGAAGATGGCCTACTCACCTCTGCCGAAATTTTGGAAACCATTAAACTGAATGCCGAACTGGTGGTGCTCAGCGCCTGCGACACCGGGCGGGGCGACATTACCGGAGATGGAGTCATCGGCCTATCGCGATCCCTGATGGCGGCGGGGGCACCCACGGTGATTGTGTCGCTTTGGGCGGTGCCCGATGCCCCTACGGCCCAACTGATGACGGCCTTCTATCGCCACCTGCTGCTAGAGGAAACCCGCGACCAAGCCCTGCGTCAGGCCATGCTAGAGACCCTGCAAACCCACCCCGACCCCCTCAACTGGGCTGCCTTTACCTTCATGGGCCTAGGGGAATAGATGTTGTAACCACACCATGGGTCTACTAAAGGAAGAGAACTTGTCTCAGGTAGTACTACATTGTCCACACTGTTTAGGCCGTAGGCACGTTTCATGACTCATTTCAACCGCCGCCATTTTTTGCAGGGTACCCTAGGTGCCATGGGGGCCATTGGCCTCAGCCAGATCCATCTAGAGCGCTATAGCCAGGGCTATGGCCGCGCCCTGGCCCAGAATACCCGTCGCAAGGTGGCGCTATTGGTGGGCATCAACGCCTACCCCGCCCGCGACCGCCTCTACGGCCCCGTCACCGATGTCGAGCTTCAGCGGCAGTTGTTGATCCACCGCTTTGGCTTTAACCCCGTCGATATCCATGTGCTCACCGATGCCCAGGCCACCCGCGCCAATATCCTAGGGGCCTACAACGAGTATCTGCTCAACAGCGTTGGCCCCAACGATGTAGTGGTGCTGCACTTCTCTGGCCATGGGGTGAGGGTAAACGAAGATATCGTGATGCGTGCCCTGCTGGACGAAGCCGACCAGGATTGCATCGATGCCAGTTGCCTCAACACCGCCCTGGTGCCCGTGGACAGCGATGGCGGCGGCGGCGAGGTGCAGGGCATTCTGGGCCACACGCTGTTGCTAATGCGGGCGGCCCTCCCCACCGAGAACGTCACCCTAGTGCTGGACTGCTGCTATGCCGGGGGCGGCAAACGGGGCAACGTGATTATGCGCTCCCAGGTCACCGATTTGGAGGCTCGCACGGGCACCGCCCCACCCATCACCCAGGCCGAGGGCGAGTTTCAGCAAACCCTGCTGAGTCGCCTAGGCTGGGGGCCACAGCAGTTGATCGAACAAATCGAGTCGCGCCAGGGGGGGGGCTTTGTGGCGGCATCGGCCAGGGCCAACCAGCAATCCGCCGACTACCCCTTCGAGGGCTTCACCGCCGGAGCCTTCACCTGCCTACTCACCCAGCACCTTTGGCACGAAGCCCAGCCCCTATCGGCCACCATTGCAGCGGTGGCCCGCAGCACCACCAGCCTCACGAAACACAGCCAAATCCCAGAGTACGATCCCCAGGGTGTCACCCGATCCACCCAAGATCCCATTTACCATGGGGCTCCCGTTGCCCCCGCTGCCGAAGCCGTCATCCTCAATGCCGGGGCGAGATCTGGCGACCGGGTGAACCTGTGGCTGGGAGGGGTGAACCCCGGCAGTTTAGAAGCCTTTGACCAAGGGGCCGAATTCACCCAGATCGACGCCCAGGGCAACCCCGTCGCCACCGTGCGCCTCATCAGTCGGGATGGATTGCGGGCCACCGGGGAAGTGATCCCCGCAAATCCTGCCCAGAACACCACCCGAGGCGCGGCCCCCGCCACCCCTCTGTTGCAAGAGCAGGTGCGGGGTATTCCGGCTAATATCACCCTGCGCCTGGGCCTAGACGACACCCTCACCGCCGCCGAACAGGCCAGCGCCCCGGCCCAAGTCAGCGATCTGCGCTTTGTCGAATGGGTGGCCGTGGCACCGGGCCAAGCCCCCAAGCCGCCCCACGTTCTCCTGGGCCGCTACACCGCCGAGATTGATCAGCGCATGGTGCAAAGCGGGGTGGCCCGTCGCCCAGTGGTGGGTAGTGTGGGCCTGTTTTCGGCCACCCAGGAACCGCTGATGGTGGAGTCCTTTGGTGCCCCTGGGGAAAGTTTGGCCGATGCCCTCCGCCTTCGCCTGAAGCCCCAGTTGACCTCCCTGCTGGTGGGGCGCATGTTGGCCCTGATGGTGAACCAAACCGCCTCCCAAATTAACGTCAGCCTCGCAGTGGAATACCAGGGATCGCGCAGCAGCACCACCACCCGAGGCGGTGACGACAGCGCCATCATCATCCCCCGGCTCACCGCCCAGGGCATCCAGACCATCACGGTAGACCAGGAGCTCACCATCACCGTTACCAACCACGAAGCCATCCCCCTATACCTGGGGCTGCTGGCCATCAACGCCGCTGGGGAGGTAGGTGTGCTGCTTCCCCGTGCCAGCGACAATGCTAACCAAGATCGTATTGATCCCGGAGCATCTAAGTCCGAAAGGCTGCGAGCCAGAGCCCCCCTCGGCATTGCCCAACTGCTGGTGATCGCCAGCCCCACCTCCCTCCAGAGCACCTTGAACGCCTTGCGCCGCGTGGCCTCTACCCTGCGCAGCGCCGACGAATCGGCCCAGGCCCCGGATATCATGCAGGATATGTTCAGCACCCTCGACAGTCGCCGCAGCGGTAACGATAGCCCCCCACCCTCCGGGCCACGCCGCCTGGAGGCCAATGCCGTCGCCGCCCTCTCCCTACTGTTTGAAATTGTTGCCCCTGGCTAATCCTCTTCCAGAGGATGGCGCTCTAAAAAACCATTCCGATTTTCTCTGATCCTACATCCGGTTCGTTTGAGCTTGCTTCACGATGCTGTCGATGTCCTAAAGGGTGCCTACAGCATCGCCCTTGCCGAAGAGCGGGAGGACTACGCCAAGGCATCCTTCCCTGACCATTGATCCTTCAGTGTGGCCTGGGCCGATCTGCTAACCTGTTTCTTCTTCTGGCAATCGTGCCTGAGCTTCAAGTTCAACCTTTTGGGTGAGTTCCTGTTCAATGGCGGCCAGGAGTTCGGCCTGCCCCCAATTCTGATACAGCGTGGCGGCAATGGCGCAGGCTCCGGCCCCCACCCCTTCTTTGACAAAGCCCTGTTCGTAGGCACGTAGGGCGGCGAATCGGGAGTTGGTCAAGGATAAATCCGTCGCCAGCAGACAGGCATCCATAGCCTGAGCCAAGCCCACGGTATCCCCGGTGGGATCTGTGGCGACCCAGCGGGTGGTGCCAACGACGATATTTTCGGGATGCCAGGGCAAGTGATCAACCTGGGCCAAGGCCGCCATCAGGGCATAGACCGCCAGCATTTGGGTGCCTCCGGCCAACATCACGGGCTGGGTGCGGCTAGCCGCGAGGGCCATCCCCGCCACAACGGGCTGCATGGGATCGCCTAGTGCCGCGACGACCTCTAGCGGGTGAGGTGATGTTCCATCCCAGTGCTGACGGGCTTGGGCCAGTCCTTGTCGGACAATCTCCCGTTTTTGATCGTGGTTACAGATGGGGTGGCTGCTGTTGACTCGATCCATGGCGTCGAGGCCAAGTCCTTGGAGCAGGGCGAGGGCGGTGGTGGTGCCGCCAACGACGCATTCCGCCAGCAGTAGATAGTCCGTAGTGGCGTCAGCCGCCAGGGTTTCGCCCCAGTGCAGCCCCGATTGGAACAGGTGTTTGACGGTCGCCAGGGGCAGAGCTTGGCCTGTGGTGAGGCATTGGGCAGGCTGTCCTTGTAGATCGACATAGGCCACGGTGGGGGCTTGGGACAGTCCAGCGTTAAACACGGTGAGGGGAATATCCTGCCCCGCAATCACCGCCCGCGAAATCAGAGCTGGAGACGCGCCTGCCTGGAGGGGTGGGAGGGGAAAAGTGGGCTGCGGTTGGGGGCCGTTCACCATCCATTCGGCATCGGCAAGGGCGGTGGTGCGGCGATCCGTCGGGGTGGCCCCAGCGGCGGAAATGCCGGGAATCAGCCCTGTTTCGGTGAAGCCCAGCACCAGGGCCAGGGCCGGACGTTGCCCCTGCACCCGCTGAAGCCACGGGGTTGCCCGCTGGGGGTCGCTGTGGACGGTAATCATCGGTGTTGCCTACTGCGTCGATACGATGTGAAAAATCTCCTCTGTTCATAAAGATCCCAGGGTTCTCCCGTGGCTGGACGGAGCGCATTGGAATCTACGAACCCTGGGATCTGGAGGTTAATCGGCCAGGAGGTCTTGTACCCAGGCGGGTGGTTCGGGGATTTTGGCTCCCAGACGTTCTAACAACAGCCAAGCCGCCAGGTGAACGGTGAACAGATACACCACATTGCTGAGCAACACCATCACCAGGGCGAGGATTTGGATGGCTTCCACGTTGGCTTGCCCTAAGACACCGATGTCTAGGATGCCGAAATTCACCAGCTTCTCTAACCCCCAGTTCAGCATTTGGGTGACTTGGGTGGTGAGGTAGACCCAGAGGTCTTCGCCAATCAGCACCGACATCAGCCACAGGCGAAAGAAAAAGCCCAGGCTACCCAGAAATGTCCCCGCTGCAATGGAGATATACCAATTGGCTCCCCGCACCCAGGTAAAGCCCAACTGCACCCCCATGATGGCGTAGGGCATCAAAAACAACAGACTCCGGGGTGGCCCCATCAGCACCGACAGCAGCAGCCCCGACACCAGGGCCGACATCCAGGCTGCCCTCGGCCCCCAGCGCAGATAGACCAAGGCCATGGGCAACGGGAACAAAATCCGCAGAATGGGGCCGGGGGGAAAGTAGGTGTTTACCAGCCAAATCAGGGCGGCGGTGCTGGCCAAAAAGGCGGTTTCTACCATCACCAGGGGGCCAGCCTTGCGGCGATGGTCGGTGGGGGGTCGCCAGGATCCGGTGTCGCTGGCGGCGGCACGGTAGTCCAGGTAGGTGTCGAGATCGTCGAAATTGGCCTCAGACTCTGACGAAGATCCTGCGGATGAGGCGGAGGGTGGGCCGTTGGGGTCAGCGGAATGGGGCACGGAAGAACTCATGGATACCTAGACGAGCAGCTTTTCCAGGGCGTTGATATCTGGAATGACCATGAGGTCTTTATCCCGAACGATCAGCCCTTTCTTTTCTAGCTTACTGAGGACGCGGGTTACCGTCTCGCGGGCAAGGCCACTGAGGCTGCTGAGTTCGCGGTGGGGCAGGTTGGGAATTTCGAGGCCGCCCTGGCCACTTTTGCCCTGGCCATCGGCTAGAAACAAAATGATATCCGCCACCCGCGAGGTGCTGTCCGACTCCCGCAGCCGCAGCCGTCGGTTCACCTGGCGCAGCCGTCGGGCCATGAGCTGGGAGAGCCGAATTCCAGCCAGGGGTTGGGTGTTCAGCAGATGCACAAAATCGCTGGCGGGCACACTGCCAATCACCGTAGGAACGAGGGTAATCACGTCAGTGGATCGGGGCACCTCATCAAGGGGGGCCATTTCCCCAAACAGTTCCCCCCGGCCCAGAATGTTGAGGGTGACCTCTTTGCCGTCTAGGTTGTAGGTGCGAATTTTTACCCAGCCGTCGAGAATGAAGTAGACCGAGCTGCCCCAGTCATTTTCGAGCAAAATCACCTGATTGGCGGGATGGCTACGCGATACCACATGGCTAGTGGCCTGAATCACTGCGTCTTCGGGCAAATCTTTGAATATCAGCGCCGAACGAACGAGCTGGAGATCAATCTGAGGATCCCGATGACCGTGGCGAGCATCCATTGACTACTCCAACGCTAAAAAATTGTCTAGTCTGGTAACAAAAATCGCTAGCCGAGGCTTCACTATCGCTATGCTACAGCCAGAGCTCGATGGGATGGTATCACCAGAGGATGGTCTAACGAGGATGAACGCCGACCGAGGCATGGGTCAAGCTGGGATGGTGTGTCATGGTTACCCCTTAGCCTTGCTCCAACTTGCTTCAAACCGGGGAACTCAGTATACCATTTCACGCCCTAGCGGGCCTGGGGGTTAGGAAGACATCGAACTTAATGTATCGGGCGGAAAGGTGATTTTTCAGACCGTCTGGCATACACTTTGGCAATACTTGGGGAAGTAAGGGATTAGGGACGTGACTGTGCAGCGGCAACAATTAGAAGCCTTAATTGCTGAGATTGACGCAACCTTGGGGGAGGCTGCACCAAAGCTGCCCTGGGTGATGTCGAGCGCCACCCAGCAGCAACGCCAGCTTTTAGCGAAGGC
This sequence comes from Phormidium sp. FACHB-1136, assembly GCF_014697375.1. Taxonomy (GTDB): domain Bacteria; phylum Cyanobacteriota; class Cyanobacteriia; order Phormidesmidales; family Phormidesmidaceae; genus Nodosilinea. Next base: position 56,440 of record NZ_JACJRS010000019.1, on the reverse strand, counting down.
GAGGGCTTGCCTAGCCCAAATGCAGGCCGATCCTCAGGGTATGGATAGCTTGCCCGCTGGGGCCGCTGGTCTGCCTGGGGATGCCACCAGTCAGGCGGCGAGCCAAGTGCTGAATGCCTTGCTCCAGGAAATGCAGTACCTACGGGGGCAAACCCTACAGATTTTAACCCCACTGCAAAACGAAGTATCGGCCCTGCGCCAACAGCGCGAAACCCTGTTGTTGGAGGTGCAACAGCTTCAGCAGCAGCGCCTAGAAGCCGCCCAGGGGAACCCCCTCCTCTCCCCAGGGCTGTGGGAGAGAACCTTGGCGGATCTGACCCAACACCTCGATGCCCATCTGGCGGGGCAGGTAGAACAGGCGGTGCGTCGCCTAGAAACCTCGGTATCCAACAACTATCTGCTCAGCCAATCGGCCCCCGATGATCCGTCCATCGCCGAGGGGTTGGGGGAACTCTCCCCGGCCCAGCGCTTGGCCTATCTCCAGCAAATTCAGGCCCAAACCGACGACTTAATCCGCAACCTAGACCTATCCCTGCGGGCGGTGTTCGATGCCCTGCAACAGAGCGTTTACAGCTACCAAGATTCCCTCAACCAGGGGCTCAACAAAATGCACACCCTGGGGCAGCAGGGCGAAATGATGTTCAGCGCCTTGGTGAACCATGTGGCCCAGCGCATGAACCAGGAAGCCCTAGCCTATCTAGAGTCGCCGGGACGCACGGCCCCCCCCGAACTGCCCGTGGCCGAAGTCGTGACGCCGCCCCCATCGCCAGAGGTCTTGGCCAGCGAAGAAGAGGAATTCGACCTAGAGGGGCTCGATCTCGACATTGACTTTGACGACGATGAAGTCACGCTGCTACAAATTGACGAGGAAATTTCGCAGTTGCGCCTCGATGGGGATGAGGCCGCGCCGACACCTAGCCTAGAGGCCGAGGACGAGCCCACTCGTTTCCTGGAGCCGCTGCAAATTCTGGGCCAGCTTAACCTAGCCGATTCCGATCCCAGCGCGTCGGTGTCGGTTCCGGTGGCCCCAGAAGCCGAAGTCGATGCCGTACCAGAGGACGCTGAAGACGAAACCGAGGACGCCGAGGAGATTGATGATCTCTACCAAACCCTGTTTGGCGATAGTGCGCTTCGCCCGCCCCAGGGGCAACCGAGGACGACTGGCCCCCTAGATCGGCCAGAGGCTCCGCTCGGGTTTATCCCACCCCCACCCGACAGCCAGGACTGGGGATCCCTAGCCGATGATGGCCCCCAAGACCTGGGGGAGGCTGAGGCTGTCGAGGTTGCCCCCCCCGCCGATGGCCTAACCCAACTGGTGGAGGGCACCCTGGCAGAGTCTATCCCCAGCCCAGCTCCCGCCGTCGCCACCATTGCCTCCCTCGATGAACTCTTGCCCGATGGATCAGGGGCCTCCACCGAACTGGATGCCCTGGATATTCTGCTGAACCCCAGCCAGCAAATTCAGGCTCCAGAGGACGAAGACCTCCTCACCGCCGCCGAGTCTATCCAGGCCGATAGCTACGCCTTACCCCTCAATAGCGAGGTCATCAGCACCCTCTCCGAGGACTTAGAAACCTTGGAGTCCACAATGCTTCCAGTTCCGGTAGACGCCCCAAGGGAGGGGTTGCCAGAGGCTCTCAATGCCCCCGTGGAGGACGAGGTGGACTGGTCTACACGGGTGGATCAGTGGGCGCAGCAGGTGGCCATGGAGGATACCCCCGTAGACGATTTGCCCACCGACGCCGAGGATTTATTTGGCGATATCGCCGCTGATGTTCAGGATGTCGCTGATGTCCAGGGCTTCGAGGCGGTGGATGGGTTTGGAGATGTCTCTCCAGCGGAGCCGTTAGAACCGCCCGTAGGTCGCTCCGGCCTGATCACCGGGGAGCTGTTTAGCGGCTTTGCGACGGAATTTCCCCCCCCCACGCCCCCAGAGCCCTCCTTCCCGGTCGATGCCTCCACCAGCCCAGAGTTAACGGCGGCGGATGTGTTTGGCGACTTTGGCGACGACCTGGGCGGCGACCTGGGCGGCGACCTGGGTGACGACCTGAATCAGAATCTTGGTCGTGATCCGATTCAAGACCTGAGCAAGACCTTGGGCAATGACCTGTTTGGCGATTTAGCCCCCAGGCTCCTGCCCGATCCCCCCAGTGTTCCGGCTCGCCCGCCCATCGATCCGGGCCTAAGTACGGCGGATAGCCTATCGATGATTCTGTCGGACTTAGACCTGACCTTGGGGCCAACGGAGCCAGACCCCCCAGATGCGGGCTTGACCCTGGATGCCCTAGGCGAGTTCGCGACGGACTCAGCGTCAGACCCCACCGTGGATCCGATGCCCTCCGATGTCGGACTTGACCTGTTTGGTGAGGGGCCACCGACCCCGCCCACCGCTGCTCCTGAGGTATCGGATCCATCCCTCAGCCTAGAAAACTTAATTGGCGATATTCGCCTTGATCCTCGCTTCCCCCTGCCAGAGCCGGAAACGCAGGCCGTAACCGCCGAGGACGTGTTTGGAGATTTCGGTGGCCCGGAGACCGACCAAGATTCCCCCGCCTCCCTGCCCACCCCGCCGATTCAGCCCAGCGTGGAAGTCCCCGATCTGTCGTTCAGCTTAGAGGGGGATAGCTTGGATAGCCTGGGTTGGGGGGAATCATCCGCACCCCAGGAGCCTGCGCCAACGGCCCCAACCATAGCTGGGCCAACGCTAGAGGACTTTGGCACGTCTGGGCCAACCCTGGGGGACTTTGGGGTTACCGAGCCAACCCTGGAGAAGTTTGCCATATCTGGGCCAACGGTGGAGGACTTTGGCACGTCTGGGCCAACCTTGGAGGACTTCGGGACTACCGAACCGACTTTGGATGAGTTCCCTGTGTCTGGGCCAACCTTGGAGGACTTCGGCACGTCTGGGCCAACCTTGGAAGAGTTTGCCGTTTCAGAACCATCCCTAGGCAACGCTGGATCCGCTCGTCCGGGTGACGACTCCCTAGCGGCGTGGGGGGTAGATTTTGGGGGTTCGGATCCAGATCCTAGTCCACCATCCGCCGCTACCGACCCCTTTGATTTCTCGATTACCCTGGATGACCTGGATTTGAGCCTAGGCGATACGGGAGCGCTGGAACCGGAACCTGCCGCCGCCGAAGTCTCTCCCGATATCTCCCTAACATCCCTAGGTAACGAAATTTCTCCCGATATTTCCCTAGCGTCCCTAGGTAACGAGGGTGCGATGTCCTCTGGGCCGCCAGATATGACGCCAGACATGACGGTGAATGGAGATAGTGACTGGCACCGGGAAATGAGCCTAGACAGCATCTTGGGCTCCCTGGATCAAGACCGGATTGCCAGTTTAACGGGCGATGTGGCGCAGGATCTTGTCGATGAAGTCTTGACGGATCGGGCCACCCCCACGCAGACCGTTCCCCTGGCCTCCCCAACGCCTGGACAACCCGTCTTCCCGCCGATCTCCTCAGGGGGTTCCGCCCTAGACGAGGCTGACTTGGCCAACCTGGAAGCCCTGCTGGCGGAACCCCTGCCCCCCGCCGAGCCTCCACCACCGCCCCCCGTTCGGCGTGACCCAGAATCCCTGTGGTTTTTAGGGCTAGATTTGGGCACCACGGGACTATCGGCGGTGCTGCTAGAACGATACAGCGGCCAGGTACACCCGCTCTATTGGGTGGATAATGGCATTTCTGGGGCCACCGCCGATAAGTTTTTCCGCTTGCCAACCTTGGGGTTGGTGCGGGTGGCGGCTAGCGGCGATTACCAAGTGCAGTCCGTTGGATCATCGGCTCTCACCGTCACCTGGAGCGAGGGTGACCCCGACGATAGTACGGTAACGCTCAAAAATCTGAAGCCGTTTTTGCGCCTTGGCATTCCCTTCGGTTGTGGGGCCACCTCCCAGCCACAAATCCAGTGGTCGGAGGCTACCCGACTCCCCCTAAAGGCGTTTCAAGACAGTTTGCAGGGGCTCTTGGCCACCCTACCCCAGGCTCTCCAGCGCGAGGCGTCCTTTACCTTAGGGGCTGTGGGGCTGAAGGCCGAGGCCATTGCCCAAGCCCTAGGGCAGTTAGCCGGAGTGGTGGTGAGCTACCCCGCCAACTGGCCCGACACCTACACCTTTAACCTCAGAGAAGCGGTGCTAGGGGCAGGGCTGGTGGCTAGTGCCGATGATGTGTACTTCATTGAGGATGCCATTGCGGCGGTGTTGTCGGGCCTGCCCGATCCCGCCACCCCCGTGCCCCAGGGCCAAAGCCAGCCCATCCAACAGCAAACCCTCTACGCCTGTCAGTGGACAGGGGGCACCGTGGTGATTTCCGCCGGATCCACCGTCACCGAAGTGGGCCTCGTCAATATCCCAGAACCCTTGGCTAACCTGAGTTACGAAGATTTTGCTCTCCATTCCCTCGCCTATGCTGGGGATGCCATTGACCTCGATATCGTCTGCCAACTGCTGCACCCCGCCGACCGTCGGCAGCCTCGCGCCCGCCCGCCCGCCCGTCAATCCACTGGGGCCAATGGCTGGGGCTGGCAGGCAGAGGTGCCAGAATTGGAGAATGCCCACTGGGCCGACCTACGCCTGGATGACCTAGATCTACCCCGCCCCGCCGAACCCGACCTCGCCCGTCGGCAACGGATCTGGCAGCGGCTAGAATCCTCGGCGTTGGGGCAGAGCGTTTTAGATGCGGCCCGCCACCTCAAAATCATCCTCCAGCACCAGTCCCAATTTGAGCTTGATTTAGCCGATCAACACTGGGTGGTGCGCAGCAAGGATCTAGAAGACCGAATCATCCTGCCCTACATTCAGCGCATCAACGGCCATCTCAATCGCCTGCTGAGCGAAGTGGGCATGGCCAGTCAGGCGGTGCATCAGGTGGTTTGTACGGGCGGCAGTGCATCACTGCCCAAGATGGCCCGCTGGCTACGGCAAAAGTTCCCCAACGCCACCATCGTCCAAGACACCTACCACAGCGACCGTCCCCCCAGTTGCAGCCGTGTTGCCTATGGCCTGGTGAATTTGGCCCGCTATCCCCAGGTGCTCGACCTCAACCGCCACCAGTACAGCGATATGTTTCTGCTGATGGAACTGCTGCGCACCTGTACGGATCAACCCCTGCCCCTCAGCGGTATCCTCCACCTGCTCCAGGAACAGGGGCTCAATGTATCGGTATGTGAAGCCCACCTCATGGCCCTGCTAGAAGGACGTTTGCCCCCCGGCCTTCTCCCTACCGCCACCCCCAGCCCCTTGCTGATTCCTAGCGCAGATCCGGCCCTCAAACGGCTGGGCATGGCTCCCCTGTTTAGCCGCCCTACCCCCCAGGTGTATGTGCCCAATCCCCAGCAAAGCCAAGGGCTGCGGGCCTACATCCAACAACTGCTGGCTGACAAACAACAAACCCTAGTCGATCCGCTCCTGGTCAAACTCACCACCCTCAGCGTGTGAATGATGACGGGTTTGCCCTGGGTTACCCACGTCCCAGGTATTATGAAGGGTCTAGTTTGGTCTACCCTAGAGACTAGATGGTTCCCCCATGTGAAGGAGTGATGGCGTGCCCAGTTCAAAGCGTTTATTAATTGGATCGACCGAGCCCTACAGTGGCAAGTCGGCAGCCATCCTGGGCATTGGCCTCAAACTCCAGGCCATGGGCGTGGATATTGCCTTTGGCAAACCCCTCGGTAGCGCCTTGAACGACAACGCCCTCGATCCCGACCTCGATTTCATCCTAGAAACCCTGAAGTTACCCGCGAATCGCTACTATCCCCCCTTGGCCTCTCTCACCGAAGCGTCGGTGGAGCAGCGCCTCACCCAGGGCACCCTGGCTGACCATAGCCTATCCGCCTACAGCCAAAGTCGGGGGGAAGCCCTCCTGCTGCTAGAAGGCCCCGGTAACCTCACGGAGGGGATCCTGCTCAATCTATCCCTCCCGCGCATGGCCGCTGATCTTGATGCCTCGGTGCTGTTGGTCACCCGCTACGATTCCCCCCTGCTGGTGGATCGGCTGCTGGCGGCTAAGGCCCAACTGGGGCGTCATCTGGTGGGGGTAATCCTCAACGATGTGCCCGATGACAGCCTAGCATCGGCCCAGCACATTACCCAGCCCTTCCTCGAACAGCAAGGCATCCCGGTGCTGGCGCTGTTTCCCCGTTCCCCCATCATGCGGAGCATCACCGTGGGAGAAATTGTGGCCCGACTGCACGCCGAGGTGCTGTGCTGCCCCGACCGCATGGAACTGATGGTAGAAAGCCTCACCATTGGGGCCATGAACGTCAACTCTGCCCTGCGCTACTTCCGCAAGGGGTTGAACATGGCCGTGGTGACCGGGGGAGACCGTACCGACATCCAGTTTGCCGCCCTAGAAACCTCCACGCAGTGCCTCGTGCTGACCGGGCAAATCCCCCCCACTCCCCCCATCCTAGAGCGGGCCACGGATCTCGAAATTCCCATCATGGCGGTGGATTCCGACACCCTCTCCACCGTGGAGCGCATCGACGAGCTGTTTGGCCAAGTACGACTCCATCAGCCCATCAAAGTGCAGTGCGTCCAAGATTTAGTCTCCACCCATCTGGATCTAGATCGCCTGCTCAGCCTGATTGACCTGAAACTGCCCGTCTCAGCGGGCTAGAGGCGACCTTACCCCAGAACCCTGCCCAGGTCTGCCCAGGGAGAACAGGGGTCTGATACAATGAAGCCCGTCTTCTCCTAATCGGTGTAGCCGTTGAGTCAGTCTATCGAAGCATCCAAAGTCGATACCTTCCTCCAGGAACTGGCCGCTATTCAACAGTCCGGTTCTAAGCGAGTGGCCATTCTGGGGTCTCGCCATGTGCCCATCACCCATCAGCAGCTCATCGAGCTGATGACCTATGCCCTCGTGCTGGGGGGAAACCGAGTCATCACCTCCGGCGCGACGGGCACGAATTCGGCGGCCATTCGGGGGGCGATGAAGGCCGATCCCAACCTGTTGACGGTAATTTTGCCCCAAAGCCTAGAGCGCCAGCCTCGCGAATCACGGGATCAACTGGAGGACGTGATGCACCTGGTGGAGAATCCCTCCAACGATGTTCTATCCTTGGCGGAGGCTAGTTCCATCTGCAACCAGGAAATTATCTCCCGTTGCCAGCAGTTGATCTGTTTCGCCTTCCACGACAGCCACACCCTGCTGCGCACCTGCCAGGATGCCGAAGACCAGCGTAAAATCGTGACGCTGTTTTACTTCGATTAGGAAATTGTCATGGCCATGCCCGATTTTCTCCTGCTCAGTATTCCCCTGGCAGCGGTACTTGTGTATCTGCCCTTCTTGGCCGTGGGCTATGCCCGCTTTAAGCTGGGCTACGACAAATCTGCCCCTCGTGCCATGCTGCCCCAGTTGCCCCCCTACGCTCAGCGGGCCACCTGGGCCCACGAAAACGCCTTCGAGTCGATGATTCTCTTTGCTCCGGCGGCATTGATGGCCTACGTCACCCAGATCCAGTCTTCGGTTGCGTTAGGGGCCACGGTGGTCTATTTGGTGGCCCGGTCGCTGTATCCGGTGTTTTATATTGCCGATGTGCCTATGTTGCGTTCGCTGATGTTTGGGTTGGCCAACCTGGGCACCTTCACCCTGTATGTCTTGAGTTGTCGTGCCGCCTTCCTGTAGGCTGGTGGTGATTCACGCGATAGTTAGAACACAACGGCTAGAACGCGGTAGTTAGAAATTGTTGGTATTTGGGAGACCCTCCACGATGGCCTCTACGTTTTCCTTTGATATTGTCAGCGACTTTGACCGCCAAGAACTGGTCAACGCCCTCGACCAAACCCGCCGCGATGTCACCAGTCGCTACGACCTGAAGGACAGCAAAACCACCATCGAACTCAGTAACGACACCATCACCATCGAAACCGCCAGCCAGATGAGCCTGGATTCGGTGAAGGAACTGATGCATCAGAAGGCGGCGAAGCGGGACTTGTCCCTGAAAATTTTTGACTACGGTGTGGTGGAATCCGCTAGCGGCAACCGAGTGCGCCAGCAGATTACCCTCAAGAAGGGCATGAGTCAGGAGATGGCCAAGCAGGTGTCGAAGCTGATCCGCGACAACCTCAAAAAAGTGACCGCTTCCATCCAAGGGGATGCGGTGCGGGTGTCGGGTAAATCCAAAGACGACCTGCAACAGGCCATGCAGTTGGTGAAGCAGGAAGATTGGCCCCTAGCCCTGCAATTCACGAACTACCGCTAACCTCCGGCATTCATCTAAAGCCCCAGCCGAGCGCGGGTTTGTGCCCCCACAATGCCATCGGCCACGAGGCGACGGCTGGCTTGGAACTGTTTTACGGCTCGTTCGGTGCCGGGGCCAAAGATGCCATCATCGGCGACGGTAAACCCAGATCGGGTGAGCCCCTGTTGCAGCAACCGAACATCTGGCCCCGTGGTAAAGGGGTGGGTAAGCCGTAGGGCGCGGGGGCTGGCGGTAGGGGCGGCGGGAGTGGCCGATCCCTGGAGCATGGCCCAAGTGCGCGGCCCCACAACGCCATCAGCAGCTAACCCCCGGTTTGATTGAAACAACTTGACCGCCCGATCCGTGCCGGGGCCAAAGACACCATCCACCACGAGGGCCACCCCCGACCGGGCTAGAGCCTGCTGCAAATCACGCACATCAGACCCCGTGGTGAAGGGGTGCGTTAGCCGCAGGGTGCGGGGTAGGCTAGGGGCGGTTGCTGGGGTCGATGGCAAGGATCGAGGCGGCTGGGGCGGGACAGCGGGCGGCGGCGGAACGGCCACCTGGCGCTGGAGAGCCGTCCAGGTTTGAGACCCTACCACCCCATCGGGTTCTAACCCCTGGGCCGCCTGAAACTGGATGACGGCTCGTTGGGTCGTGGGGCCAAAGACGCCATCGGGCACCAGGTTGGCTCCCCAGCGGACTAGGGCCGCTTGAGCCTGCTGCACATCTGGCCCTTGCAGGTAGGGCGTCGTTAGCCGCAGGGGCCGACTACCGGGAGACACCGGGGGATTGGCTGCCGCCGCACCGCCACTGGTGACGCGGGGCCGATTGGCCAGGTAGGCTTGGGCCTCGCGGCTGAGGGGGGAGTTGGGGTCACGGGTGCGGCCTCCAGAGAGGTAGCGCTGCCCCGCCGCACTGAGGGACACCCCTGGAGTGCCCGATAAAAACACATTGGCCTCCGACAACCGACGCCGCAGCAAGCCTTCCTCCACCCGACTGCCGGGGTTGCGATACAAAATCAAGGCCGCTTCTAGGTTGTGCCACTCTTGGTTGCGGAGTACCCGCGAAATCGTTTCAAAGCCGTTGGCCCCATAGAACTGGGCTCCCAGGTTATAGGCAAAGCTGAGGATGGCCCCCCGCTGATTGTCGTTGAGGCGATCCCAACCGGGGATGCGGGATTGGGGCGGTAGGTAGGATCGAATCACTTGATCCATTAGCAGGTCATCGGCCTCCTGCTGGGTGATGCGGTCTCCCAGTTTGAAGGGACGACCTTGACGGTCGCGGGTGGAACCCCAGCCAATGGTGATGGGTGCGCCCCCCGTTTTAGGGTCGGGATAGGCCTCCAGATGAGACCCCTCAAAGGTTTTGATTAGATCGATCCCCGGCAGCGGCACCCCAGCCATGGCCACAATCTCCCGTTTACCCAGGCACAGACATGGTCAGTGTAGCTTGCTTCCCGATGGACGATGCGCAAATGAAGCGTACCTTCACAGGCCCGCGTGGTTCGGAGTTCAGCCACGGCTACTCCAGGGGAGCAGACCTTGATCCCCAAGGGTGCAAGAGCGCTGTACCTCGGTAATTTAATAAATTCTTCGCAACCGTTGAATCTCGGTTTCTTGGTACAACCTATAGTATGGAAGTAGGGCATCTCCACGGGCTCTCAACCCTGGCGGCCAACGGCATGGTTATCCTTGGTTGCGGTTGTGACAGTCGGATTGACCTCCTCGGTAGCCCGCCCACCTGTGCTAAGGATATCTCCAGGGCGCTCATCTACTCGTTCCTATCAGGTCAAGGGCGGCGGACTCAAGGGTCTTTCGCCTCGGCGGTGTGGTCGCCGTCCTTAGCTGTGTTTGTGGTGTACCCATGTTGCCGCTCAATCGCTTCTCCATTACCGATCTCATCCAGCGCTACAACCAGGGCCATCTGCGGTTTGAGCACCTAGATCTGCATCATCTGTCGTTTAAAGATGTGAAGTTTCCCTTCATTGAACTGGTGGAATGCAATCTACAAGGGGTGAACGGCGCGGGGGCGTTTCTGCCCGGTGCGGTGCTAGATCGCACGAGTCTGCACCGGGCTATCCTGCATCGGGCCAATTTGATCGGAGCCGAACTCATCCGGGTGGATCTATCGGCGGCGAACCTCTACCAAGCCATCCTCTCTGGGGCACAGATGACCGGGGCCAACCTCAGCCATGCCCAATTGGTGGATGCATCCCTCAGCGGTTGCGACCTGCGCGGGGCGAACCTCAAGCGGGCGAATCTACGCGGGGCCAGCCTCAGCCAAGCCAACCTGCAAGGGGCCGACCTACGCAATGCCGACCTAACGGGCACCGACCTCACCGGAGCCAATCTGCTCGGTACCCTCATGCCCAACGCCACCTACATCGACTACGGCTTCGACCTGATCATGGCAGGCACAGACTAGGGATCATGACAGGTACAAACTAGAACCAACCCACCTCGCCTAGGGTTCCACCACCACCGGAGTCCCCACCTGCACCCGCTCAAAGAATTCCGCCACATCGGCATTGCGCATCCGCACACAGCCATGGGACACCGCCTGCCCAATCAACTCCTCCTGGGGGGTGCCGTGGAAACCAATCACATTATTCCCATCGCTCCAAAAGCCCACCCAATGACGACCGAGGGGATTGTCTGGGCCGGGGGGAACCAGTGCCCCGGTGAAGGGATGCCGCCAGGTGGGATCGGCCTGTTTGCGCTGCACCATAAAGTTCCCGGTGGGGGTGGCCCAGCCTTCGCGCCCTACCGCCACCGGATAGGACACCCATAGCTGGTCGCCATCATAGAGATACACGCGACGATCCGACAGCCGCAGCACCACATGGCTGGCATAGATCGGATCGACCCTCGGCGGCAAGTGGTCGGTCGCTTCCCCCAGCGGTGGCAAGGGCGGGGTTGCTGACCGCAATTCCCCTCCTGTGGACAGGGGGGCTGGCACTGGGGATAACAAAGCCCAACTCGGCCCAGCCAAAAGGCTCCAACCTAAACATCCAGCCAGCAAACCCCTCCACCGCCATCCGGCTTTAGAGGGGAAATCGGGGGTGACTGAGCAGGATTGGGCACCGGGTTGTTTTGTCTCAGGCAGATCGATGCGAGATTGTCCCATGCCAGACCGTTCCTAAACACTGTTCCTGGAAATTTTTCCTACCTAAAATTGGTAGCCAACGTCATTGAAGTTAGTGATAAGTGCTAGGTTAGCATGTTCCAAACTGGTGACCAGCCAGGGTACCTCTTTGCACAGGCGGCGTTCGTGCAGATTGAACAGAATCGAAAAGCGCCGCTCTAACCAGGGTTTGGCTTTGGCGCAAAAGAGCACAATCCGCAGCAACAGCCCCATGGTGAGGGTGTGGCCAATGTCCTCGATCAGGTGGCAATAGCGTCGGAAAACGGGCTTTTTGGGGTTATCCACCACCAGAAAATTCAGCACCTGACGGCAGGTTTCCACCAGGATAAAGTCGTTGATGGGTTGGTCATCAAACTGGGGCAGGGTGTCGTAGAGATGCTGGCGCAGATTACGGGTAAAGTGGTTGCCGCTGTATTTGGGTTCAAGGGCCGCAATTGGCCCGATCAAATAATCCACAAACTCATCCTTAAAACGGCCAAAGGATCGGGCGGTTTTGCTATAGGTGGAAAACCAGGAGGCCAAGTCCCTTTGGGCGCGGTGGCCATCAACCTTGCCCGTGTAGTAGCCCATGGCCTGCTGAAAATCGGCGGCGGGCAGCAGGGTTGGGCTAGCCAGCCTCCGATCTTCACCCCGCTGCTTTAGGCCACTGTGGTAACGGGCCAAATTCACCGCCAACTTTAGCTCAGCCTTGTGCCGCAGATCGCCGACGTTTTGCGCCTGCTCCTGGTCGCTATCCTTGGTGAGCAAACTGCCATGATACAGAAAGGGATAGTGGGAAATCCGGTAGCCGAGGGGCTGTTCTTCCACGGCGGCCTGAGTTCCGGATCCCCGCTTTGGCGCGCTCAAAATTTGAGCCAAACGCCCCAGGGCCGCATACTGGTCACTGGTCGCAAAGGACTTCATCAAAGCCTGAACCCGCCGCACATCGGGCGCATTGGCGGGGGCCGAGTTGTGGTCAAACAACCCAATCAGTTCAGGAATCGCCCAGTGATCCCGAGGCTGGGTATACCAGAAATTAATCAGGGTATAGCAACAGCGGTTGAGGACGTACTTAAATTCCCGCTCGGCATTGGGCTCCTTCGCCAGGGCAAACAAGGCCCGCGCCACGGTGGCATCGGGGTAGCTGTCCCCTTGGGTCAGCAATTGACGAAACCGATTCAGCAACTCGTGGGGCGCTTCCTGCCGCCGCCACTGCTGAAAATGCTGATAAATCGTCTCCTCCAAACTAGCGGGAGGGCGATTCGAGTAGTCAGACCAAGAATCAAGGGAATCCCAGGGGCTCATGGCAATCACCGGAGAGGCATCAGTGGTCGCAAAGGGGGTCGCAACGGGTCACAGGGGGGCACACAACACGGGCGTATTGAGGTCTTAGGCAACACTCACCTCATCAGTAAAATCCGCTAGGACGGCTGGGCTAATTTAGAATGAGTGACCAGGATCAGTGACGTATCAATCGAATTTCGGTGAGATGCAGCCCTGTCAAAGGGTTCAACCCCCAATGTCTCAGGGGTGATATTGCTGAGGTATACCTACCCGTCAAAGAATAGCTATATCAGTATTTATATCAGTTAATGCTTCTTTTCGTATAGTACCCTAGCTATTCCGTGTTTTTGCGGTATGCACCCGGACAATGGCCGCACGTCTTCTAAATCCTCCCCGTGCGATGCGGGCTCAGGCCTCCGGGGCTGGGCTGGGATAGATCCACAGCGGGTGGGGTGGGATCACTGGGTTTACCTGCCCTCCCACTGGGATAACCTGGCTGATGGGTAGGCGGGCGTGGAGGGTGTGCCCGGAGGGAGTAGCGAGACAATAGTTGTATTCTCGACCTAAAAACTGGCGACTTTTGACGTGCAGCAGCCCCTGATCGACCGCTTGCAGGGCCAGATCTTCCTGACGAATCATCACCTCCCCCTGGGCCAGGGTATCGGCGGGAGGGAGCCCATCAGCCTGGATCACCTGGGTCAGGGTGCCCAATTCGGTCTCCCAGCCCTGGGGGGTGCGGCGGGCCGGGAGAAAGTTGGCCTGGGTGACAAAGCTGGCAATAAAACGGGACGCGGGGGCGGTATAGACCATTTCGGGGCTGCCCCACTGCTCTAACCGTCCCTGGCGCATCACGGCCACCTGATCCGCCATCGCGAGGGCTTCCTCCTGATCGTGGGTAACGAAGACCCCGGAGGCGTTCACCTGTTTCAGCACATCTCGCACCTCCTGGCGCAGATGGATCCGCACCTGCACATCTAGGTTACTAAAGGGTTCATCCAGCAAAATAATCGTGGGCCGAGGGGCCAGGGCACGGGCCAGGGCCACCCGCTGCTGTTGCCCGCCAGACAGTTCGTGGGGAAAGCGCGTCTCAAACCCAGTCAACCCCACCAGGGCAATGGATTCCTGGGTCTGGGCCTGCACCTGCTTAGGGTTCAAACTGCCCAGACGAACTAAGGACTGAAGCCCAAAGGCCACATTTTTCTCCACCGTCAGATGGGGAAACAGGGCATAGTCCTGGAACACAATGCCCACATCCCGCCGCTCTGGGGGGATCCAGCAGGGGCCACAGACGGGCTGCTGCCCCAGGTAGATGGTGCCCTGATCGGGGTGTTCAAACCCGGCAATCAGCCGCAGCAGGGTGGTTTTGCCACAACCCGAAGGCCCCAGCAACGCCAAAATCTCGCCCTGGCACAACCCGAGGCTCACCCCGTCCACCGCCGGGGGGCCATGGGGGGTATATCGCTTCGTAATGGCATCAAGGCGCAGAATATCCTGGGAAGTCATCGCGTGAGTCACTGTGGGCAACGGGGAAGGTAAGGCCCACCCTGCCAGACATCCTACCCTTTATTGACGATGGTTTGCATTAACCCTCACCATCCTATCGGCTTGATGTTCTACCGACCCGCCGCCCTATCTTGCTGAACCATTAGGCCGCTATTTCGGCCATCGCCACCTCGGTAATGGGGGAGAGGTCAATGGCCACGGTATCGGCGGGCTGGGGCTGGAAGCGGTTCCACTGCTCTAAATATTGGGCCAAATGCTGGTCGCCCGCTGCAATGCGTCGATGCAGGAGATCCCGTACTCGGTCTTCCTCCACTTGGTGCTGCTCAGGGCTAAAAAAGCCCGCAAACAGGGCCGTTCGCAGCCACACCAGATAGGTGGTGAGGGCATCAAAGTGGTTGTATTCCACAATGGCCCGCAGGTTGCCCTCCACCCAGAGATCGACGACGCTACTGCCGTCTGTGCCCATCTTGCCGGGAATACCCATCGCCGCCGCCAGCTCGTGCAGAGAGGGGGTGCCAATGCCCCAACCGCTAACCAGGTTTTTAATGTCGATGTGGGCCTCGGTGTGGCGGGCAAAGTAGTCGATGCCCTCCCAGGGTTTGTCTGGGCGATGGCAAAAATCCTTAGCGGCAATGCCCGTGACCATGCCCCGCTGGAGCAGAATCGGTAGATCGGAAGTGTGGGAGTTAAACCCGACTAACTGGGGCTTTTGCTGACCCACGTAGCCCAAAAACGTGGCGATTAATTCCCCTTCTGCCATGGGCTGGTCGAGGTGCTTGGGCAGGGCCGTTAGCCGCAGCGTCACCTCGCCCTTACGGGATTGTTCCCGGATCACCGCCGCCACCGATACCACCCGACACAGGGCTGTTTTCAGGTAGGGCCGAGGTTTCTCCTCCGTGGCTCCGCCCTGTTGCCACATCACCTGAAACACCTCTCCATCGGGTAGGATCTCCGGCAACCGATACACTCGCCGCCCTGAGGGTGCATCGGGCACCCATTCCAAGTCAAACGCACACACCCGCTGACCCACGGACTTAAACACAGCGATCCTCCCTGAGGTCAATGCACAACATGGGGCTTTAGTCGCAGCCAGCGTTCCCGCCGCCCACGCCCCTGAGCCTTGCTTATAAGCTGCCCAGGCTTCGGCCCGGTGCCCTAAACGCCGCCCAAGTTCCGCCAGTTGTCGTAGATGTCGCCGTAGGTTGCGCTGGGAGAGAACGCTAAAAATCGGTTAGTTTGGCGATGAAGGGTCTGGCTAGGAAAAAACTCGCGATGGTTTTGGCATCCACGGCTTCCCCGGCCATGATGGCCTTTTCAAACTGGGCCGGGGTCATCAACACCACTTCCATATCTTCGTCTTCGTCCCCCTCCACGGCCTCCACGGGTTCCAGGTCGGTGGCCAGAAAAGCATAGATGAACTCGTCGGAATAACCCGGAGCGAGGGGAAAGGTGCCGATGGGGAGCCAGGTGGTGGCGGCATAGCCCGTTTCTTCCTGGATTTCGCGGCGAATGGTCTCCGCTGGCGATTCGTTGGGTTCGATGGTGCCTGCCGGAAATTCTAGCAGCCGCCCCAATACCGCAAACCGATACTGCCGCAGCAAAATCAGGCGACCATCATCGGTGAGGGGCACCGCTAGGGCACCGCCGGGATGGCGCACACATTCCCACTCTCCCTCGGCCTGGTTGGGCAGACGCAGACGATTGACCTCAAAGTTGAACTTACGGCCTTCGTAGAATAAGCGCCGTTTCAGCAGTTGGGGAGGTTCGTGGCCGAGGGGCATAGGGTTGCCTAGGGTGCGGGATGGTCGGGGAGACGGTTTTGATAAGAGCGCTGACATGACCGTCAGCATTGAGCATAATGCTTATTGTACTTGCCTACGGTTGGCCCTGCTGCGGCTGGAGCCTGGGCTAGAGACCGCAATCACGCTAATATCGGGTTTGCCTGAAACGGTTGCAGAACTTAACCCCATGACGTAGACCATCTATCTCGGTGGCGGCTACGACAAACTCCCGCATATAGGTTAGGTCGTTTTAGGTCAGGTCGTTAGCTGTAGGGCGTTGAAGTCGCTGTGGACGGTTTTTTAAACTTAAACAAGCCCTGTCAGGTCACCTCCCACGATTGCGTGGCGACGGTGCGGCGGCTGTTGGGCACTCCCAAAGTGGGCCATGGCGGCACGCTCGATCCCTTGGCTGAGGGGGTGCTGCCTTTAGCGGTGGGACGGGCCACGCGGCTGCTACCCTACCTGGCGGCAGACAAAGCCTACCGAGCTGTGATTCGCTTTGGCCTGACCACCACCACCGACGACCTAGAGGGCGACGTGCTGAGCCATTGCCTCGCCACGGATTTGACCCTAGAGACCGTCCAAGCGGCCCTGCCGGAGTTTGTAGGCACTCTGGCCCAGGTGCCCCCGGTGTTTAGCGCCATTCAGGTGCAGGGGAAGCGCCTGTACGATTTGGCCCGCCGAGGCCAAGTGGTGACGCCGCCCCCGCGTACCGTCGTGATCCACCGCCTCACGGTGCAGGGCTGGCAACCGGGAGACTATCCCGAACTCACCCTAACGGTGGACTGTGGCCCCGGTACCTACATCCGATCCTTGGCCCGCGATTTGGGTCAACAGGTAGGGACGGGGGCCACCCTCGCCCACCTCACCCGCACCCGCAGCAATGGGTTTGATCTGGCCTCCAGTCTGACCCTCGATCAGGTGAAGCAGCAGGTAGAGAGCCAGACCATCCAACTCCATGCCCCAGAATCGGCCCTCACCCATCTGCCAACCCTGCCCCTAGACACCGATCTGGCCCGTCGCTGGCAGCAGGGTCAAAAGTTTCCGCCCCCGGTGCCCCTAGAGGCCGATCAGCCCTACCGCATTCTGTCCGCCGAGGGCCGCGACTTCCTAGGCATTGGCCAGTTGGAATGGCGGGACGGGGAACCCATCCTGAAGGCCAAGATGGTCTTAAAACCCTGGGCCTAGGGACAAAGGGTGCCCGGTGCGGCCCAGGCAAACTCGGGTCTGGCGCAGCCGAAGCGTTGCCCCGCCTGATCTAAGGCCCAGCCCGTCTCGGTGAGGGTCAGATCAATGCGCTGCTCAATGGCGGCCACCGAATCATCACACAGGCCCACCTTGGTGGCGAGAACGGCCATGCCACCGTCGTCCAGAGCTTCCACCCGCACCTGGGAAACCCGAAAGCACTCCCAGGTTTCTGGTTCTTGCAGGAGCGATTGCGCCAAACTAAAGGGGGTTAACTCCCCCGTTGGCAGGTCAAAGCTGGCGTCATCCACGATGTCGTACACCTCCCAATCGGGGAGGTAGGGGGGCAGGGTGGTGGTCGTCGCTTCGGTAACTGAAGAAGCGGTGGTGGCAGGGGCGGAACAAGCCGCAACCACGGTGGCCAAAGCGGCCAATCCTAACCAACCTGCCGAGCGCCCCTTAAACTTTGTCATCATCATGATTCATGCCTCACAATCACACGGTTATTGAAGTTGTCGATATTGAAGTTGTTGAATTCTGCCCTCTGAATCCTGCCCCTTGCCCCCTGCATCAAGCCCTCCGGAAGTCGCCCTTGTATCAGACTGGATCGGCCCCCAACGGTGGATCGGCCCAACGGGTTCAAAGCCACAGCGTCCCCCTAATCAAGTCGGAATCACCATGGATGTATTAGAACAACTGCGCCAAGATTATCAGCGCTTTCCCCACCAGCAGAGCTATCACCTCTATGCGGAGGATGTGTATTTTAAGGATCCCCTCAACGAGTTTCGTGGCCTTCAGCGTTACCAGCAGATGATTGGCTTCATCACCCGTTGGTTCCAAGCCATTGACCTACAACTCCACGCCATTGAGTACGTTGACCCCCACCACATCCACAGCCGCTGGACCTTGAACTGGGTCGCGCCGCTGCCCTGGAAGCCCGCCATGGGTATCCCCGGACGTAGCGAACTCACCTTGAATGACGCGGGCAAAATTTGTGCCCACATCGACCATTGGGACTGTTCTCGCTGGGCCGTTCTGCAACAGGTATTTGGCCAAAAGGGCCAGACTTAGAACCCCTAGACGACAGATCAGGCTACCAGGTTCCATGCACCACTGTTGTGGGTCGCATCCCAAGCATGACGCCACCCTAGAATGACACCACCCTAGCCTGCACACGGACACGACGGAGGTGACGCACCAGCCGCAGGGCTTGGTGGTGGTAGAGGGGCTGGGGAATGGTGCCTGGGATTTGGGCCATGAACTGGCGGGCAGTACCTAGATTGAGCCCCGTGATGCGGGCAATTTCGGAGGCTCCATCAAAGCCAGCATCGGCGGTGAGGGCGGCTTCTACCTCCACCGCCCAGACCTTGGGGGCCAGTTGTCGCTGCTCGATGCGGCGCAACCCCTGGATGGAGGCCAACACCACCAGGCGATCCCCTGGGTAGAGCACGGTGTCCTCCGAGGGCATCACCTGTCCTGTGTGATTTGGCCGCTGGTGCCAAACGGGCACGACGCCGTAGCCATAGGCAATGTCCGACAGCAGCAACTCGTTGAGGGTGTCGTGGGCCTCGATGGTGTATTGGGTGACCAGCACCGTTTGGTGATGCAGCCGAAACAGGGCAATCACATCCTCGCCAAAGGCGGCTCCCGCAAAGGCTTCGGCGGAAATAGCCGAGGCGCAAATCGCCTGGGTAAAGGGAAAAATCTGGGCCACCCGGTTGGTGAAGCGCTGGTCGTAGGTGCGAATGATGGCGCGGCAGTGGGGATTGAGGCGGTGGGCCATGAGGCCAAGTTCTAGGTTTTGAATTTCGTCATCGCTGACGGCCACCACACTTTTGGCGGTGCCCAGGTTGGCCCGTTCTAGGGCGGTGGCAATGTCCCCGGTCAGCAGGGGAATGGTGGGCAGCAGGTCGGTATCGACCATCTGGGGCATGATGCCGACCACGGGCTGCTTTAGATCTTGCAGCAGGCTGATCACCTGACGCCCCACCCGGCCCAGCCAGATCACCACCACATGATCCCGTTCCGGCACGGGCGGACGCCGCTCCATGAACTCGAAGCGCAGGGAGAGCAGCTTTTCCGTCAACAGGGCATAGAGCACCCCCACAAAGGCGGCCCCGGCCACGGTCAACACCACCCCAAAGCTTTGCAATAGACGAGGGTGATCAAACTCGGCCAGGGTTTCATAGACATCGCCGTAGCCACCAAACAGGGTAATGAAGGTGAGCAAAAAAGCTTCAAAGCGGGACATTTCCGCCGGAGCATTGGCATCCAGCAGGGCCGTGCCCAGTAGACACAGCCCCGCCACCGTTCCCCCGCAAAGCATCGCCACCTGACGAATGGGGTTAGGTGTCTCGCCCCCCTGCCACCAACGCACTAGGCGGTCTCGGAGGGCCGTCCACTGAGCCCCCTGGTGGATCGCTGGCCCATCTCCCTGCCCTTGGCCCCGCTTTTGGCCACGCCGCGCCAAGCGCCCCTGATCCTCCCTGGCCATCGGGGAAGCCGCTTGCACAGGGGGACTATCACAGTCCAAACAGACGACCTCATCACCGGGCTGGAGGAGGTCGTGGGGTTGCCAGCCATAAAACAGAGCCGACGGGCTCACCTGGGCCGGGGAGACCTTCTCATCCCCAGCCTGGGGCCGATGGTGGGACAGGAGCCGCCGCTGGCGACTGTTCAGTTCGTGCAGGGGACGATGGCGACACCAAGGATGACCCGCCTCTAGCCGCTGCCGCACCACCTGAAACCGATGGCCCTCTAGGGTGAAGTAGCCCAGTAGGGTGTCTCCCAGTGCCTCTAGGGCAAAGGCGGGGGCCGCCAGTTGGGTGGGCTCGAAGGCAACGAAGTGATCCAACTGTTGCTCCATCAGGTCATTCAGGTTTTGCTGACCTGATCGCATCACCAACTGCACCTGGGGGTTCAGTACCCGCGCCGTTAGGGCCGCCTCCAGGTTCACCCGCTCATCTTGGGTGACTAGCAACACCGCCCGACAATGGTGTACCCCCGCCCGTTCTAGCACCTCACTAGAACGACAATCACCAATCACCAAATGGTCGATGAGATCGGGAACCTGGGCGGTTTCCCACTGTTCCGGTTGGGCGTCATTCACTCCATATACGGGTACCCCAAAGGTTTTCAGATTGATCACACAATGCTGGCCCAAACTCCCTAACCCACAGACTAAAAAAGCGGCCTGTGCTGCCGACCCCGATGCCGGGGCCGGATCGGGGTCGATGGAGGAATGCCCCAAGGAATCGGCAGAGAACGCTACGGAGGAATCGGCAGAGGAATCCCCTGGGGGCATCGCAGAGATAGGATCCGCTCGATCTGGCATGGATACTCACCCAGGACTCAGGCAACGGTTGGCCACCACGGGAGACGGCGCAGAACCTCCTCCACCATAGTCCGAAGTCGGGATTTGCAGCGGTATTCTGCAACGCTATCCCTAGGCCCGAGATCTATCCCGATAGGCCATGGACTGAGCGTGGCTGGGACTGTGGCACTCCCCCCAAGCCCGTTCCGCCTGAGTAGGTGTGGTTAGCCACTGGGCCAAGAATCGCCGCAGCCATCCCTCCACCGATTGCCGATAGAGGCGATGGTGGCTGATGTGGTAGGTGCGGCCCTGGGCACCGGGGTAGGCGAGTTGATCGGCCCCCTCCGTCGTCCAGTGGTTCACCATGGTGGTGGTAATTTCGGGATGAAATTGCAGCCCATAGGCCCGCTGGTAGCCAAAGGCTTGATGGCTAAAGGTGTTTCCCTTAGCCAACAGGTGGGCACCCTGGGGTACCTCAAAGCCCTCCTGGTGCCACTGATATACCAGCATGGGCCGGGGCAGGAAGGTTCGCCCCACTGGGGTCGGAGTAATTGGGTAATAGCCAATTTCCCGCAGACCATCGGGGTGGGGAGCCACCTTCGCCCCTAGGGTACGGGCCAACAACTGCGCCCCTAGGCAAATTCCCAGATAGGGTTTTTGGGCGGTCACCACCGTAGGAATCCAGTCTAGTTCTTGGCGAATGAAGGGCAGGTGATCATCGTTGGCGCTCATGGGGCCACCAAACACGATGGCGGCACTGTGGTGATCTAAGGTTGGCGGCAACGCATCCCCCACTGCCAAACAGCGGATATCCAGGCGATAGCCCATCTCCGCCAAAATTGCCCCTACCAGCCCAGGGGTGGAAGTAGCCTGATGAACCAGGGTCAAAATCGGCAGCGGCGAGCGTTGGAGGGTCATAGAACTGGAGTCAATGGGCCAAAAATTATGAATGGGCTGAAAGGATCGGGAATCGCCCTAACGGTAGGCTATCCCGACCTTAAGACTCTCCCTACCTTAGCCTAAGCCCTGGCTTGAAACAGCCCACCCTGAGCCAATCCAAAGGTCTCTGCACCCGTGAGAAACCGGGGCGATAGAAGACGAATCCCTGGATGACTAGCGGCGGCGGTTGATCAACACAATGTAGTACAGCAGATTGAGGAAGGCATAGAAGGCCGTAGCCACGTAGGTGAGGGCGGCGGCACTGAGGACGGCCTTAGCGCCTTTGTTTTCCTCGCCTTGCAGGATGCCCAGTTCGTCGATGAGGCGGAGGGCGCGACCGGAGGCGTCAAATTCTACGGGCAGGGTGACCACATGGAACAGCAGCACCGCCGCAAAGAAGAAGATGCCGATCCAGGCGAGGTTGAGGAAATTGAGAATCAGCCCTGCCATAATCAAGATGGGGCCAAGGCGAGAACCCAGGTTTACGGCAGGAACGAGGGCCGCTCGCAGGTTCATGAACTTGTAGCCTTCCACATCTTGCAGAACATGGCCACATTCGTGGGCGGCCACGGCGGCGGCGGCGAGGGAGGTGGAGTTGTAGATCCCCTCGGACAACCGCACAGCCTTGGCGCTGGGGTCGTAGTGGTCGGTGAGTTCGCCCGCCACGGGTTCGATGCGAATACCGCTGACCCCTTTTTTCATCAAAATGGTTTGGGCCACTTGGGCTCCCGTCATCCCCATGGTGGATTGCACTTGAGAATAGCGGCGATAGGTGCCCTTGACCTTGGATTGGGCTAAGAACATCAGGGCCATGCCGGGAAGCATCAGCAACAGATAAATCGGATCGAAGTAGAACATAGGGCTGCTCAGAATGGGGGATGGGGTGGCCCGGTGACCGAGACCTAGGCCATGGGGACATCAAATCATCTAAATCACAGAAATCATAGCAGTCTCTTCCCAAAGCCGAAGGATCGCCAAACCGACTGTCCCGGACGGTCTTCAGCACCCCTGGGTTGAGGTATCTCAATGGGGTGGGATGGGGACGCGCTTACTCCCGCGTTTTTGTTGGTACATGGCGTGGTCGGCCTCGGCCCAGGCGGCTTTGAGCCCTCGGCTGGGGTGTCGGGTAGCCACCCCCACGGATGCCTGAATCTGGCCACTGAAGAGGGCACGTTGAAGCCGCTCGGCCAGCCATTGCCCCTGGATAGTCGAACATTCGGTACAGAGCACCACAAATTCATCGCCACCAATGCGAGCCACCACGTCGTGCTTGCGGGTTTCCTGGCTCAAAATTTGCCCCGCCCGTTGGATCAAATCATCCCCGGCGGCATGGCCCAGGCTATCGTTCACCACCTTTAGGTTGTCTAAATCAATCACCACCACACAGGCGGGAAAGCCATAGTTGGCGCAGCTTTCTTCCTCTTCGGCCATGAGTTGATCCCAGCCTCGGCGATTGTAGAGCCCGGTGAGGGCATCGGTGAAGGCTTCGGTTTGGAGGCGGTCGGCGCGGCGGGCTTGCTCGGCGGCGGCCATGTCGGCGTGGAGGATGGAACTCAGCAGCTTGGCCAACAGTTCAATCAGGGGCAGATGTTCGGTAATGGCGTCGGGTTGGGGGGTGGGGTCGATGGCGCACAGGGTGCCAAACAGGGTGCCATCCTCGGTAGCCAGGGGCACCCCCACGTAGGCTCCAATTTTCACCTGGGCGGCGATGGGAGCCTCGGCGTAGGCGGGCACCAAAATGGAATTGGGGGCAATGCAAGGGCCTTTCCCAGCCACCATGCGCGAGCAAAAGGAATCTGTCCAGCGAAACACATCCCCCTGTTTCACCCCGTAGCCCTGATCCTGGGCCTGGAGCACAATCCAGTCTTCGCCCTCGGTGCGGGTCACCATCCACAGCCCAAAGCCCAAGGTCTGCTGAAGGTAGGTCAAAACGGCCTTGGCAGCGGCGTTAAAGTCTGGGAATAGATCAGCATCAGGACGGATCAACACGCTTTTACCCATGATGAAACATAGTCTAGTAATGCCCTACTTGGGTTCCAAACGCTAAATTAGACACAAATTGAGATGGGTGGACAGGGGAAGGGAACAGCGCACCCAGCCCCCTAGGCCCAACCCCATTCACCACCCCATCGCCCCCAAAAGAGCTAGGACAAAAATAGGCCACTTTCCGAACAGATGCCTCGCATAGGCCGATCCCAAACGTCCCTAGGCAGGCTGGGCAGGCGGGCATATTCAAACACAATTCCCACCGTGGGCACCGTGCGCCAGGGCGGCTGGCTTAACATGCGGTCGTAGTATCCGGCCCCATAACCCAGGCGATAGCCCTTCACATCGCAGGCGACGGCGGGCACTAGGATTAAATCCACCAGGTTGGCATCCACTTCAGGAGATTCTGGGTGAGGCTCTAAAATTCCGTAGGCTCCCTTGGTGAGGGGCCAGGGGTTCTGGGCTGTCCAGAGGTGCCAATGTAGGTCTTTCCCCACGCAGCGGGGCAGGCCCCAGTAGGCATGGCGCTGCGTCAAGGGGCTGAGGTCAGGTTCTTGGCGGAAGCTGGTGTAGGCCAGAATCACGCGGCAACGACGGAAATAGTCCCAGTGGTCGAGGTGATCGCAAATTTGGTCGCTCTTCTGTCGCCACACCTGGGCAG
Source organism: Phormidium sp. FACHB-1136 (assembly GCF_014697375.1). Classification (GTDB taxonomy): domain Bacteria; phylum Cyanobacteriota; class Cyanobacteriia; order Phormidesmidales; family Phormidesmidaceae; genus Nodosilinea. The sequence goes on along the minus strand of NZ_JACJRS010000019.1, from coordinate 32,478 downwards.
GGATTTTTTGCCGAGCCTGGAGCAGGCGGCGACGCAGGTCGGTTTTGGCTTCGCGGTTGAGTTCGGCGGGAGTGGGCACGGGGCACGGGTGGGGGAAGACAGGGCGTTCGACACTAGGTCTAGGCTAACCCTGATAGGGGAAAATTTCGACCCTGGTTACTTTCCACTTCGGCATTGATAGCGCGACGGTAGGTGTCCACAATGTGGTTGGGCAAAATGTCGCCGCCCTGGCTAAGGAAGGCCCATTCTTCGCCAATGTGGACAAATTCCGCCCGCAGACGGGTGGGGGGCATGGTGGGGATGGGGTCGGCTAGGTTGGTGATGCGGTAGCTGTTGGGCAAAATTTGGGCATAGCTACGGGAAAAGTTGGGGTTGCCCACCCTGGGCGTGGCATAGACATAGACCTGAAGCTGGGACTGAAGTGTGGGCATGGCGAGGGCAATATCCAACGCCAAAATCGTCGCCAGAGCCGCACCGAGGCTGTGACCGGACACGTAGCAGGGTTTGTTGGGGTTAATTTGGCGCACCGCATCCACCGCCAAGGGGTTGATGATGCCATCGGCGATGCGGCGAAATCCGGTGTGGATGCGCCCGATGGGCTGATCGGTATTGGGGTCGATGTAGTCTTGCTGCACGGCGTAGATGTTGCCAATCCATTCGGAGGTGCGCTGGGTGCCGCGAAACACCAGGATGCTGTCGTCGTCAGATTCCAACAAAAAGCCGAAAAACACCTCAATGCGGCGACCCACGCTGACGGCGGTGGTCACGCCCGTGCGGATGACATCTTCGGTTTGGGAGAGGCCGTCTTCTAAGGCGGTGGGGTTGTTGATCAGGGTGGGGTCGTCGATCAACTCCTGGGGAATCTGAATTTCCACGGTGTCGTTAACCTGGCGTTCCTGGCCGCGAAAATTTGTGACCAAGCGGTACTTATCCAGGCTCTTGTCATAGTCAAATAACTGCTGAAGGTTGCCGTCGTAGGTGGGGTCGTTGCGCCCGGTGATGTACTGCTGAGTGGCAAGGCGGCTCAGTAAAATCAGTCGCTTGGAAATTTCGCGGTTGTAGGGAATGGGAGGGGCCGGAAACGCTGCCGAGTCTTGGATGGCCCGAAACTCCTCCACCATGCGGGTATCGCCCGTCACCGCCGCCTGGATGATGTCGTTGGGGTTATAGAACTGGGCCGCGTAGGCATCAATCATCGCCTGTCGCTCGGCGGCCCGCTGCCGACGCATGGACTCAGTGCCAAAGGTGGCCGCACTACCCGCCGCTACACCGCCCATCAAAAAGTGGCGACGATTAATTTTGTCAGCATTGAGATCCATTCGATATTAAAATCCATTCGACTCAACATCTGTACGATTTTGCCATCTCGCCATGCTGATCATCCCTCGCAAAAATGGCGATGCCTAGGCCCAATAGCCTGCAAATTGCCCTGATTTTATCAGGAAACTCTCAGGTGGGGTTGCTAGGTTTAAACCCATGAGGCGCTAGGGTTAGCGAATCTTTGACCATTCCTGGGGCGACCATGGCCACGGTAGGGCACCGCTTACACACCTTTTTCCAACGCTGGGTTGACCTCAACTCGCTTCAGGTGAGGCTCACCGCTGGGGTGGTTTTGGCGTCGCTGGTGGCGATGGCGGGGCTAACTGGGTGGCTGGGCTGGCGTACCCAGGCGATTTTGCTGGATAGTCACGTTCATCAGGCCAGTTTGGTGGTGGCCCGCTTTCGGGAGGATGTGGATCACTACGCAGATCAGATGTCTGTTCAAATGGCGATGCAGAAGGTGATCAATCACCGCACCACCGGGGATCTGGCCCTATGGGTGACGACTTCGGCGGGGGATGTGGTGGCCCAGTCGGAAACGCTCACCATGGGATCGTGGCAGGGATCTGGGGTGGCTGAGGCGCTGCTTACCCAGGCGATGGCGGAAGGCATCGCGATCCAGCCGATTCAAACCTGGGTGTTTGTGGTCTGTGCCGAGCCGTTGGCGATGGAGGGCTTCCCCGCCGCTACCCTGCACTTGGCCAACGACATCACGGCGGAATACCAAGGGCTTCAGCAGTTGATTCGGATGCTGTGGCTAACGGGGTTGGTGATGGTGGCGCTCCTCGCCCTGGTCTGTACCTGGTATATCCGTCGTGCTCTGCGGCCCATTCGCCAGATCAACCACCTCGCCAGCCAGGTGACGGCGGAAACCCTAGGCCATCACTCGTTTGCCCTGCCCACCGCCCCCACGGAGGTGGCCGAGTTGGTGCAGACCTATAATTTGATGCTGACCCGACTGGCCAAGGCTTGGGCACAGCAAAAGCGGTTTATCAACGACATTTCCCACGAGCTACGCACACCGCTGACCCTGGTGCAGGGCTATCTCGACAGCACCCTGCGACGAGCCGATACCCTCACCCCACCCCAGCGCCAGGGGCTAGAAATTGCCGCCGCCGAAACCCACCGCACCATCCACCTATTGACGGAACTACTGGAACTGGCCCGCCTCGACAACCACCAGCGAACCCTGACCCTGGCCCCTGCCGACCTGGTGGATATCGTCAAAGCTGCCATCGCTCTGGCTGAGGATCAGGCGGATGACCCAACCGATGGCCCGTCGCGAATTCGGCTGGAGGCTCCAGGCATATCCCCCGTGGTGCTGGTGGATCGGGAGAGGCTGTGTGCGGCCTTAGTGGAACTGCTAGACAATGCCCTGCGCTATTCCCACCAGCCGATTCGGGTGCAGGTGTTGGGCCAGCCGGATTGGGCCTTGGTGCAAATCCACGACCAAGGGCCGGGGATTCCAGAGCCGGATCAAGCGGCGGTGTTCGACCCCTTCTACCGGGTGGATGAAGACCGATCTCGCCAGGGCGGCGGCACCGGCCTGGGGCTGACCCTAGTGCGATCCTTGGTGGAGGCGATGGCGGGCCAGGTGAGTTTGCGATCCCAGCCCCAGCAGGGTTGCGTCTTTACCATTGCGCTACCCCGATCCTCGGCAGGGTAGCAGAGACCGTAGGGGCGAGGTCTCCTCGCCCACTGATACCCAGGGAAAACCAGTCGGATTTCGTATCCATTGATCAAACATCCATTCATCAAGTATCCATGAATCCACAGGAGGCAAGGCAGGCGATGACAGCAAAGACGCTAGCAAAGATTCTCATGGTGGAGGATGAGGCGAACCTGGCCCAGTTTGTGCAGCTTGAACTGACCTACGAAGGCTATGAGGTGAGCGTGGCCCACGATGGTCTGTCGGGGTTGATGGCGGCCCGTGAGCAAGCGCCCGACCTGATTATTTTGGACTGGATGATGCCGGGACTGAGCGGGGTGGAGGTCTGCCGTCGCCTACGCCAAACTGGATCGAAGATCCCGATCATTTTGCTGACGGCCAAGGACGACATCAGCGACCGGGTGGAAGGGCTAGACGCGGGAGCCAATGACTATGTGATCAAACCCTTCAGCATCGAAGAACTGATGGCACGGGTGCGGGCACACCTGCGCTCCCTCCAGCCCCAGGAGGCCGAGCAGTTAGTCTATGCCGACCTCACCCTAGACCGCAAAAGCCGCCAGGTGATTCGTAATGGGCGATCCATTGAACTAACCGCCAAGGAATTTGACCTGCTGGATTACCTGATGACTTACCCCCGCCAGGTGCTCACCCGCGACCGCATCCTCGAAGAAGTGTGGGGCTACGACTTCATGGGCGACTCCAACATCATCGAGGTCTATATTCGCTACCTGCGCCTCAAACTAGAGGCCGAGGGCGAACCCCGCCTGATTCAAACCGTGCGCGGCGTCGGCTATGTGCTGCGAGAAGCCGCTTTCTCAGCGTAATCTCACGATATTCTAGGCAATCGTCTATCCGCCGCTTAGGGAGGACTCAGGCCAGACCCGCACCATGGGAACTGTAAACCACACACAACACGAGGGACATTTCCCTCCCTAGGAGAACCCCATGAAACGGACTATCATCTCTGGTTTGACGATTCTGATCTCCAGCTTGACCCTGGCCTCAGCGGCGATGGCCTCCCAAACCACAATCCACGATCCAGTCGCAGACTTAAATGGCGACGGCATGGTTAGCCTGGGAGAACTGGTGGACTACAACCGCGACCAGCGTGGATCCTAGCTTAAGGTTTGGGCCGTAGCCATCATCGCTATGCCCAAACCTAGGACAAACTCAAATGGCTCAAGTCAAGATTAGCTAAGGGCTTGGGCCATTTTTGTGATCTGTTACCATGGTAGCCCAAGCCATTGGGCCACACATTAGGGTACGCCATGACCATAGGGCCACCAGGAGAACGGTCGGAATCATGGGCCGATGATGCGTCAGCCGTAGTTGATGGATCACCGTCAGAGAGCGAACAACGGCTGCAAACCATCTTTCACCATTCCAACGACGCCATTTTCTTAATCGACCCCCAGGCCGACCGCTTCCTGGAAGCCAACCCAAAGGCCAGCCAGATGTTGGGCTATAGCCACGAAGAACTGCTGACCACGGTGGCCGTTTCCGCCATTCATCCCCATGACCTATCGGCCTTCCAAGCCTTTGGCCGGACGGTATTGCAGGAGGGCCACGGCTGGACAAACGAACTCTCCTGCATGACCAAACGGGGGGTGGCGGTGCCCGCCGAAATTTCGGCGGCGGTGGTGTCGCTGGAGGGACGACACTGCATCATCTCCATGGTGCGAGACATTACCGAACGCAAACAAGCCCAGGTCGCCACCGAACGACTGGCGGAAATTGGCGAACTCGCCGCCATGATTGTCCACGAAGTCCGTAGCCCCCTCACCACCATTCTGATGGGGCTAGAGTCCTTTCGGGAGATGGCCCTGCCAGAGCGTGCCCAACAACGGCTATCCCTCGCCCTAGAGGAAGCGGATCGGCTCAAGCAATTGCTCAACGAAATTTTGCAGTACGCCCGCGAACCCGTCCTCACAACCCTCCCCTTTGATTTTGTCGCCTTTGCCCAGCAACTCAAGAACCATCTCGCCACCCTGCCCATGGCCAAGGGACGGTCGCTAGTGTTTAGGTCTGACCTCCCCGAAGCCTGGATTTTGGGCGACGTGGACAAACTTAAGCAGGTGTTCATCAACCTGGTACGCAATGCCTGTGAGGCCATCCCCCCTGGGGAGTCGGTGACGTGGCACATTGCCCCTGGCCCCACACCCCATCACCTCTGGGTCAGCATCCACAATGGCGGCGACCCGATTCCGCCAGCGGTGCTAGACAAGATGGGGCAACCTTTTTTCACCACCAAGGCGGGGGGCAATGGCCTGGGCCTTGCCATCGTCCAGCGCATTGTGGAAGCCCACGGGGGAATGTTGACGGTTGAATCTACCGCTGAAGCTGGAACCACCGTTCGCGTTGTGCTGCCCTGTGGCCATAGTGGAGGTGTCAAGCCAGAATGATGATTAACTTCGATTTTTCTAAGGTCTTTTTCAAAGGTTTTACGAAATTCGATGTTCACTCTGTCGGCTCCAGAATCGCAAAGATAGTTTCTCGGCTGACGGGCTCAGAGTCTTTTCCTTCGTCAATGGCTTTCACTAAGGCCATGTCTTCTAAGGCTTCAGAGATGATCTCCTGAAAAAGATCGCGTCTTTCTTGAAAAATTTATAGAATGGCGGCAACGTTCTTGACTTGATGACAGCCTGTGTGATTATCTTCACGATTAGCGCTGGCTAGCGTTGAGAATGGTTAACCCAATGATGGCCTCGGTTTCGTCGTAGCGAATTACAATGTCGTCGTCGGTAAGTTCGCTATCGTCGGCGGATTGAGGGGGATTGTTGAAGTCGATATAAAGTACATCTGCTTCAGCATCATAAACAATGAAAAAAGGTTGTTTGGGTAAGTCTTGTAAAAGGGGTAGAAATTTAAGGTAGGTCTGGACTTCTTGGTAATTAGTCAGGGACATATGGCTATCAAATTTATCCGACTTTAATGCCTCAGAATCGTGATCAAAAAGGAAAAATGGCCATGCTTCCTTTTACAAATGTTTCCATGCTTCATCCTCTTCAGGGGTAAGCCATTCTTCAGCGAGTATGGGTTCGCTGAGTAAGCTAATTTCAAACTCCTCGATTTTTATGGAATCACGATTTTTCTGCGAGAATAGCGATTGAGGCGCACACAGCCTCAAAATCCTGTAAGACTTGTTCATTTGTAAACCTCAAGACGTTTAATCCATAACCTTCTAGAACTCGGCTTCTGTCACTATCGTAAGCTTGTGCGTTGTCACTAAAATGACTGTCTCCATCAACTTCGATGACTAATCTCAGATGGGCACAGTAGAAATCAACAATAAATTGATTGATGGGGCGCTGCCTTAAAACACGATACTTGAAGTCTCGTAAGTATTGATACCATAGTTTTTTCTCGGCTGGGGTCATGTTTTTACGAAGTTGCTTGGCCCTCTCCACTAGGGCAGGGTTGTAGGGTAGATGAAATTCACTGCTGCTAAGTCTGGTCATTGCTAATACTCATCTTTACTCGTTAAGGATTGGATCCCCCCCGGCCCCCCTTGGGAAGGGGGGTGTTTCCTCAAAGTCCCCCTTTTTAAGGGGGATTTAGGGGGATCTCCACTGCGGCTGAGATTGGATCCCCCCCGGCCCCCCTTGGGAAGGGGGGGGTTTACTCAAAGTCCCCCTTTTTAAGGGGGATTTAGGGGGATCTCTACTGCGGCTGAGATTAGATCCCCCCTGGCCCCCCTTGGGAAGGGGGGTGTTTATTTAGCGTTCCCTTTTGGGAAGAAGGATTCCCTTTCAAAGTCCCCCTTTCTAAGGGGGATTTAGGGGGATCTCCACTGCGGCTGAGATTAGATCCCCCCCGGCCCCCTTGGGAAGGGGGGTGTGGAGTGGTCGGATCCCAGGGGCCGATGACGGGTTGGCCGTTTTGTTCTTGGGCGGCGAGGGCGAGGTTGAGGGTTAGGAGTTTTTCGAGGAGGTCGTCGTCTGGGCTGAAGCTGTAGGCTTGGAGGACGAGGGCATCGAGTTGTTTGTGGAGCTTATAGAGCTGGCTGGCGGGTTCATCAAAGTAGGCGTTGTAGAGTTTGGTGATGCCCCATTGTTTTTGCTCCATCTGTTGGCTGCGGTATTGGTGCAGTTCTAGGGCTTTGTCGCGGATTTTTTGCACAATGGCGGGGCTGGGGGTTTGGGGAAAGGGGAAGGTTTCAAAGCAGGTCTGGTGAGTATATCTAGTTCTATCTTCTAGAGTAGAGCTTTGAGCGCTGACCCAAAAACGATGAATCTTTGATGCCAAAATTCCAAATATATAAAAATCATCAGATGTGACTGCTCGCACTGCATTACCAGGTAGCCACTTTGAAGAACATGGAATAAATGCTGCCCATTTTGAAGTCTCTGGGACAGCAAAATAATATGCAATTTTGTCTAACTTCTCTCTTAAAGCTGGCCTACCCTCTCCGTGCCTCCACCAATTTTCCTGATATGACTTCCTTCTATTCTTCTCTCTGACGGGTTTAACCGTTTTCTCCAAATGAGCTAAGACATCCAAATAACTCATAGCATCTTCAATTGCCATATCCCTAAAATCAATGATAAATCTATCAGGTATACACAGAGCATTTTTGGTTAAATTTTCACCAGTTGAAAAGGGCTTTATAATATCGCCATAAACTGAATTTTTATTTAGAAATTTTCCATGATCTTCTCTGCTTAGGATAAATCCTTTGCCAATTGGCGTAATTCCTTGAAAGCAATAATTTAGATTTGATGATATTTTCTGAGTGTTTGAAATATCTGCTGTAGATGTTAAAGACGAGTTAATTTTAGTCACTAGACAGTTGTCTAGATAAAGTAAGGCGGGTGTTTTCTTTGTCCAGTTAACTATACTTACATCAACGTTTGCTTCTCCTGACCAGTCTTGCGTAGATACGGCTTCATGTATAAATCCACTATTTTGAGTTATGTAGTCTAAGGATGCTATTCGGCTCTTACCCTGGCTTATAGAATTAGTACCTACGAGGCCAGCTCTGCCATCTTCAAACATATGATCATGAGCTAGCCGAAACCAGTAGCAACAGAAGTCAACGGAGTCCTTGACCTCTGGAAAATGTTTAAGAACGCGATCAATATAGTCATCTCCCATAGCAATACGCATATATTTTCCACCCAAAAATGGCGGATTCCCAATAATCGCGTCAGCCTTGGGCCATTCAGTAAACAGCGCATCTTGGCAGCGGATATTGTCGTCTAGGGTATCTAGGGGCAAATTGGCTTCCGTTAGGCCAAGGCGGTCGATGGCGACTTTGCGGGCAATCATCAGCGTCACGCGGGCCAATTCTACGGCAAAGGGGTTATTATCGAGGCCAAAGAATTGTAGGGGCGTCACAAAACCCATCTGAATTTGGTCGCGAGGGGAGCGGCGACGTTCGGCAATTTTGTCTAGCAGGTCTTGTTCAATTTGTTTCAGTTCTTGATAGGCAATGTAGAGAAAGTTGCCAGATCCACAGGCCGGATCTAGCACTCGATATTGTTGGAGTTCTAGCTGGAGGGCATTGAGTTCGCCGATGGTGTTGGCTTGGTCGATGCGGTCTTCCCAATAGCGGGAAATGGTGGGGCGCACAATTTTCATGATGTCCGCCTCGGAGGTGTAGTGAATGCCGTGGGCGTGGCGTTCTTTACTGTCGATGGCGGATTCAAAAATGCTGCCAAAAATAGCGGGGCGTACCTTGCTCCAGTCCTCTAGGGCCGAAATTTCCAGCAGCTTTAGCTCTTGCTTGGTGAGGTCAATAGGGTCGATGTGGCGAAACAGCCCACCATTAAAATACTCAACCCCTTCAAACCGTCCGGCGGGGGTAATGCCGGGGGTATTCATCTCTCGAAAAAGCCCCCCCAGCACATCGTAGGAACTGGCCCCCGTTTGCAGACAATCTTGCACACAGGCTACAAACAGACTGTTGGGCAACAGGTTGCGGTCTTCGGCAAACATGGCCAACACGCACTGCAACACAAACCGCTGGGCCACCAGGGCCGCCTCTGGTCGGTCAATGCGGCGAACGTGCATCAGGCGTTCTTGCAGGGTTTGGTATAGCTCGCCCATGCGTTTGGCGGCCTTTTCCGTCACCACCACCTGGTTGTTGCCAAAGACCGATTTCCGCTCCTGCACCTCCATAAAGCCAAAGGTGGCCACCCGTTCCGGCAGATGGGCCAGGGGCACCCTATCGATGGGCGTATCGATTTGGGTATCGAAGTCGTAGACCCAAAATTCATCAAAATTGCACAGCATCACATAGCGAGGCCGATTCGGCACCGCCCGCTGCCAATAGTCAAACGCCTGGGAATAGTGCTTGCTGAGGTCGGCCCCCCGCTTCTTCATTTCAATCAGCACACGGGGCTTCCACACCAGGTCGGCAAAGCCTGTTTTGCCCTTCTTGCTGCCCTTGTGGATGCGTTCTTCGTAGGTGGCCCCGGCTTCGATGGCTCCGGCGTGGCCAAAGGCGCGAAAAAATTGATTCAGGAAACTCTGGGCTTCCCCCTTTTCGTCTCCCTTCAGATATTCAGAAACGTAATTCACAAAGGTGTGCAGACGTTCGGCGGTGGTGGACATAGGCACAGACTGGGGCAGGCGTATCCTCACATCTTAGTGCCCCTGTTGAGAGGAGACCCGATGACCTCATACCAAATCCGCATGGGACGACCCCAATTCCCAACCCCATTCAACCGTAGAGGCAACGCTAAACGCCCCCCTTCCAAGCTGAAAGAGGGGCGCTTAAACGCGATGAACCCTAGCCGCCCGTGGTGTGAGTCACTGGGCAACATGGCCTGGGCCGAAGCTAGATCATCGCCAGGGGGCTACCAGCTCCGGGTGGGGGCGAGGGCGTGGCCACGAATCAGGCTACCGACGGTTTTGGCGGTGATTTTCATCTGCACGAGGGGGTTGGCAGGCACCACGGTTTTGTAGAGGTAGCTGTCGAAGGTGAGCTTCTGCACGTCGATATCCGAGCACATTTCCACGAAGGCTTCGCGGGTGGCGTCGGAACGGTAGAACACCGTTTGCAGCAGATCCAGCACCTTGTAGGTCATGCCGTACTGCCGATCCCAGCGCTTCAGGTACACCTTGAGGTCATCTTCGGTGGGGATACGCTGACCACCGTTGGAGAATTCCACGATGGTTTCGGCGCACATCCGGGCCGACTTGGCCGCAAAGTAGATGCCTTCGCCGGAGGACTTGGTGACGGTACCAGCGGCATCGCCCACCAGGGCCACCCGACCGACGACGCGGCGAGGACGGGGATGCTCAGGGATGGGGTGGGCTTCCACCTTGATGATTTCGCCACCTTCCAAGCGCTTGGCCGCACGGGCGCGGATTCCGGCCTGGAGTTGCTTGATTTTGGCTTGGTTCACCCGCATGGTGCCCGTACCGACCGCAACGTGGTCGTACTTGGGGAACACCCAGGCGTAGAAGTCGGGGGAGACATCGTTGCCGACGTACATTTCCGCCAGGTCTTCGTAGTAGGCCATTTTGTCTTCGGGCAGACGGATGCGCTCTTGGAAGGCGATGGCGTAGTTGTAGTCTCCAGCATCAATGGCCTTGGCCACGCGGGAGTTCGCCCCATCGGCCCCAATCACTAGATCCACTTGTAGAGACTTGTTGTCGCCCACCAAACCGTCTTCCCGGTGTTCGGTGTAGTGCAGGGTGTAGGGTTGGTTACTGGACTTAGGAATATCCAGGGCGTAGACGGTGCCGTTGATCAGCTTGGCCCCTAGCTTCGCGGCCCGATCCCGCATGAAGCCGTCCATCACCTCGCGGCGGCACATGCCGATGTACTCGTCATCCTTCAGCGTGTCGCCGATGTTGACTTCAATATTCGAGGGGGAGATCATCTTCATCTTCCGCACCCGGCGGTCGATGATGCTGGGGGGCAGGTCAAACTCCTCCACCATGCAGAGGGGAATGGCCCCACCGCAGGGCTTGGCGTTGTCTAACTTGCGCTCAAACAAATAGGTTTCGATACCTGCTTTTACCAAGGTCTCGGCAGCCGAGGAGCCTGCCGGACCTGATCCTACTACTGCTACCCGAAGTGACAAGGATGTGTCTCCCAAAATCGCAAAAGCTACGAGTGGCATCCTATCACGCCAATTTGGGCGGATCAGGCCGTACCTGAGAGGTTGTAACCAGATTGCAACACTCGTTTACAATGCGATACCCGGATGGCGCAGGGATCTATTTCTTGGCCAGAGACTTTTCTATTGACAGGGGCGAGATCCCGGCAAACGTCCTATCACATCCATTGAGAAGCCTGCGGGAGTTGAGGAGCAGCGGGCTGTTGCTGGCGCTTAACCAATTTTCACGATTCGACACCCCAGCGCTCTGGCCATCACCACCCGACGACTTATCGATGGAAGTGGCGATTTGGCTTGGCTCCTAGCCGTGATCCCCCCTAGCCCCCCTTGCCAGGGCTACTGGGTACACATAAGTCCTTGACGTAGACGATATAGGGGATCGATCCCCCCTAGCCCCCCTTAAAAAGGGGGGAACCGGGATTTGCTAGGCGGCGGGCAATGACGGCATAGAAGGGGTCGGCCATGGCCAAGCCCAACATTTGCAAAATTCCGGGCAGGGGTGGGGCGTAGGCGACCACCTCCGGGGCGCTAAAGCCGGGGATGGCGTTGAAATAGCCCTTCACCAAGGCCACCCGGTCGGCTTCGCTGCCATCGCGCCACGCAGCAATCGCCTTTTGGTAAAACATCCGGTTAGAAAAACTGACGATGGCCACCCCACCGGGCTTCAGCACTCGATGGATTTCCTCAAACACCACCTCCGGCTGCTGGAGGTACTGCACCGACACCGTATTCAGCACCGCATCGAAGGACTCATCCTCTAGGGGCAGGCGGGGATTTTCGTTGAGGTTTTGCACAAAGAAGTGATCGAGGCGAGGATTTTTGGCCAGTTCTTCGGCGTTCATGCCGTGGCCTTCCACCCAGCTAAAGGCCACGTCCTCCGGCAGGTGAGATACCCAGCTACTCATCAGGTCGAGAATGCGGCTGCTTGGGATTAACCGCTGGCGATAGAGATCCGTCAGCCGCTGAATAAAGCCCTCGTCTACATGGGTGACAAACCGGGGCATATCGTAAAAATAGGCGTCGTCGGAGGGGTCGAGTTTGGTGCGTTGTTCCGGCTGAAGCAGCATGGTTTCTCAGGGCAAAGACGTTTCCTTGAGTGTAGACACATTCCGACGGGGAGGGGATCCCAACAGCGGCCTCCAAGGGCGGTCTACAATAGCCACAGCGCAACCTGTCTAGCCCCCGGCATCCCCCGATTTTCCCATGGTTCTCCCCTATGCATGTCGCCACTCAGCCCCCAACCATGACCGTTGACGCTTACCTCGCCTGGGAGCCTAGCCAGGAGGTGCGCTATGAGTTTGTGAATGGCGACGTGGTGGCGATGACAGGGGGCACCCTACCCCACAACGATATTGCCATCAACGTGCTCACAGCCCTGCGGCCCCAGGTACGCGCCCAAGGCTGTCGCATCAACATTGCCGACGCCAAGGTCAACGTTACGCCTTCGATCTATCGCTATCCCGATCTGGTGATGAGCTGTGATGAGCGCGACAAAACCGCCGTTACCGCGATTCAATACCCCAAACTGATTGTTGAGGTGCTGCCTCCGGGGACAGAGCACCTCGACCGAGGCGATAAGTTTAGGGAATACCGCCTGCTGCCCAGCTTGCAGGAGTACGTCCTCATTAGCTCCACGCAAATCAACGTTGAGATTTATCGTCGTGGGGAAGGTCGTCTGTGGCTTTACACGGCTTATCAAGCGGGAGACACGGTGACCCTAGCCAGCGTTGACGTTACCTGCCCCATCGCCCTGTTTTATGAGAATGTTTTATCCCTAGAATAGGCGGTTTCGCCAATTCTAGGCTTAAAGAAACGCAGCCCACCTGCCTCGACCCACCCCCTTCCCACGCCTGAGCCATGCCAACCCCCACCCTACCGTCGTCCATCATCCCGTCCCACTTGCAAGATCCCTTGGTGATTGGCGATGTGATCATCCACAGTCGGGTGTTGCAGTCGCCGCTGTCGGGGGTGACAGATCGGGCCTTTCGGGAACTGGTGCGCCGCTATGCGCCGGAGTCGATGCTCTACACGGAGATGGTGCAGGCGTCGGGGCTGTGCCATGCGCGGGAGCTAGAAAAAATTATGGACATTGGCCCCGAAGAGCAGCCGATTAGCATTCAGTTGTTCGACTGTCGGCCCGACTTTATGGCCGAAGCGGCGCGGATGGCGGTGGCGGAGGGGGCCAAAACCATCGATATCAACATGGGTTGTCCGGTCAACAAAATCACCAAAAAGGGAGGCGGGTCTTCCCTGTTGCGTCAGCCGGAGGTGGCGGAGGCGATTGTCCATGCCGTAGTTGAGGCGGTGGCGGTTCCGGTGACCGTCAAAACCCGGATTGGCTGGGACGATGACGACATCAACGCCGTGGAGTTTGGCCGTCGCATGGAAGCCGCCGGAGCTAAAATGCTGACCCTCCACGGACGCACCCGTCGCCAGGGCTACCACGGCCCCGCCCGCTGGGACTGGATCGCCCGTGTGAAAGCGGCCCTATCGATTCCGGTGATTGCCAATGGAGATATTGTCTCAGTGGAGTCGGCCCTGCGCTGCCTGGAACAAACCGGGGCCGATGGGGTGATGTGTTCCCGTGGCACCCTGGGCTATCCCTTTTTGGTAGGGGAAATTGATCGGTTCTTGAAAACGGGCCTCCCGTCACCGCCCCCCACGCCCCTAGAACGACTACGCTGCGCCCAGGAACATCTGCATTTGCTGTGGCAATACAAGGGCCAAAAGGGCATCCACCAAGCCCGCAAACACATGACCTGGTATGTCAAGGGCTTTGAGGGAGCCGCGCCCCTGCGGGATCAGCTCTGCCAAATCAAGACCTTGGAGGAGGGAGATCGCCTTCTCAACCAAGCCATCCAAACCCTAGAGACAACGGCACTCCGATGCGATAGCGATTGCTTCAATAGCAATTGCTAGGGGATTGGGGTTGAGATTGGGGTAGACGGGGAGACCTACTTCAGCAGCCTTCAGGGTTTCAACGTCCCAGAGGCCAGGAGGGCACCACCGACAATCAAGCCACTGGCAAGCAGCAGCGTCCAGGAGGGATCCGCTTGCCCCGCCACCACCAACAAGAGGGTAGACAACAGCGGTGCTAGGTAGGAGAGGGTGCCCAACGTCCGCAGGTTGCCCTGTTTAACCCCGTAATCCCAGGTAAAAAAGGCCAGCCCCACCGGGCCAAGGCCCAGCGCCAACACCGCCAGCCATTGCCACCCCACGGGCCACACCGAGGTTTCTAACAGCCCATGACACATCCAGGCCAATAGGGCCGTGACGCCGCAAAAGCCTCCCACCGCCTGGGTAGGAATGGCCCCAAAATGTCGCGACAGCACCGAATAGCTCGACCAAGTGAAGGCACAGACCAAGGCCGCCAGGTAGCCCGTGGTGTATTCCGCCCGCAGGGATAACCCCTGCCCCTGGGTGATCAGCAGCCCCGCCCCCAGGAACCCCAACATCGCTCCCACCCCGTGGAACCAACGCAGCCGCTCTCCCGGCAACCAGGCTGACATCAGCACAATCAGCAGCGGCCAGAGGTAGGCGATCAGGCTGGCTTCCACCGCTGGGGCATGGCGCAGGGCCAAAAAGTAGAAAAAGTGATAGCCAAAGAGCCCAAACAACCCCACCGCCCACACCGCAACGGGCAGCTTTAGGTAGCGCCAGGGGGATCCTCCCTCCCGCCACCACAGGATGCCCCCCACCCCAAAGGCGAGGGTAAAGGCCATCGCCGTTAGTTGAAAGGGCGGAATGGGGCCACTGAGTTGGGTGAGCAGCGCCAGGGTGGCCCACATCACAATGGCGGTGAACCCAATCAGCGTGGCACGAGCGGACATTGGGGAGGAAGCCATTAGAACAATCCAGGAGAAACCAGGGTCGGGAAAACGGCCCAACAAACCGTCAGGAATACCCCATGCTTAACATGTCTTGAACCCGTGCGCCTTTTCAACGCCTTTGATAATGTCACACCGCGATAATGTCACACCGCTGCCCTGCACAGGGCCGCTAAACCTGATAGCTTGGGGAAGAATTGCTCATAGGTATTTTCCCGTTGACCCACCCTCGTCGCCAAGGCTCAAACTATTGGATTCTCGCCCCCTACGTGCGGCAGCAGTGGCCCACCATTGCCAAGGCCATGTTTGGGACGCTGATTTTTGTGGGCTATTGGCCGATTTTGGCCTGGTTGTCGGGCCAAGTCTTGGCGCTGCTGGCGGCGGGGAATGTGCAGGCGGTGTCGCGGCTGATTGCCATCACCATGGCGGGCTTTGCGGTGCAGAAGGTGGGCCAATACATCCAGGATTCCTTCATGTCGAAGGCGGCGTTGGAGGTAGCCTTTAAGGTGCGGCGACAGGTCTATACCCACATTCATAGCCTGAGTCTGGCCTACTTCGAGCGCAGCCAAAC
The DNA here is from genome assembly GCF_014697375.1 of Phormidium sp. FACHB-1136. Classification (GTDB taxonomy): domain Bacteria; phylum Cyanobacteriota; class Cyanobacteriia; order Phormidesmidales; family Phormidesmidaceae; genus Nodosilinea. The sequence goes on along the minus strand of NZ_JACJRS010000019.1, from coordinate 17,019 downwards.
GGGGGATTTGGCCTATCGCCTGACGGAAGATATCGACCGCATCGGGGAAGTGGTGCTAAAGCTGTTCCACGACTTCATCCCCTCCCTGCTGCAACTGATTGTGGTGGTGGGCTACATGGTTTACCTCAACTGGCAGCTCACCCTCACGGCGATGGTGTTGATTCCCCTATTGGCGGTGCTGGCGGGCTGGTTTGGCAACCAAATGCTGAAGTCCTCCCGCCGCAGCCAAAACCTGGTGTCGGATTTGTCCTCCTTGGTTACGGAAGTGTTTAGCGGCATTCGCCTCGTCCGCGCCTTTGCCGCCGAAGACTACGAAATCGAGCGCTTCACCCAGGAGGCCGAAAAGAACCGCCAAGCCAAGTACCGAGCCGCGTGGCTCCAGGCGGTGCAGTATCCCGTGGTGGGCTTCCTCTACGGCCTAGTGGTGGTGATGATTTTGCTGATGGGTACCTGGCAAATTTCCCAGGGCAACCTCACGGGGGCGTCCTTTGGCAGCTACGTGATCGCCGCCCTGATGCTGATCGACCCCGTCAACCACTTCATCCACAACTACAGCGAATTTAAACAGGGGGAAGCCTCCGTAGACCGCATTGTGGAACTGCTGGACATTGAACCCGCCGTGCGCGAACTGCCCAACGCCACCGAAATGCCCCCGGTGACGGGACGGGTCGAGTATCGCAACGTCACCTTTGGCTACAACCCAGCGGAACCCATTCTGCGCAACCTCGACCTAGTGGCCCTTCCGGGCGAAAAAATTGCCCTCGTCGGCGCTTCCGGTGCGGGGAAATCCACCCTGGTTAACCTGCTACCCCGCTTCTACGATCCGCAATCGGGTCAGGTCTTAATTGACGAGTTAGACATCGCCACGGTGTCCTTGCGGAGTCTACGCCGCCAAATTGGCATTGTGCCCCAGGAAAACACCCTATTTTCCGGCACCATCGCCCAAAACATTGCCTTTGGCCAAAAAGAGTTTGACATCCAAGCCGTCGAGGAAGCCGCCCGCATTGCCAATGCCCACGGTTTCATCAGCCAGTTTTCCCAGGGCTACTATACCTGGGTGGGCGAACGAGGGGTGAACCTCTCCGGCGGTCAGCGGCAGCGGGTCGCTATCGCCCGTGCGGTGCTGCTCAACCCCCGCATCCTGATTTTGGATGAGGCCACCTCCGCCCTCGATGCCGAATCGGAAGCCCTGGTGCAAGAAGCCCTAGAGCGGATCATGCGGGATCGTACCGTGTTTATCATTGCCCACCGTCTGGCTACCGTGCGCCGAGCCGACCGCATTTTAGTCATCGAAAAAGGGCAAATCATTGAATCCGGCACCCACAGCGAACTCCTGGCCCAAAAGAGCCGCTACGCCCAGTTCTATGCCCAACAATTTGCGGTAGAAAGTAGCCCTTTTCAATCAGAGCAAGCGGGCTAGGATGATGGGCTAAGGCAGAGCAGGGTTCCTCTGAAGACAACAATCGACCGAAGTTCATTCGTTGCCATAACAAGTGACCTTACGGCTTTCTCTGCCCTACGGCATTCCCCCCCGGTTGCCTCGATCCGGTTCGGCCCCCATGGAGTAGTGGATGAAAATGCGGCCTGCCTGGATCGCTTCGCCGCTGGTTCGGTAGCGTTCGCCATCATTGAGAACCACAAAATCGGGATTGACCACCCAGCAGCGGTAGCCCTGCCCCGCCTCGTAGGTGATGGCGGCAATCCATCCAGGGAAGGTGAGAACGTGGGTAAGCTTACTGATCGCCATGGAAATTCACCTCGTATTGGCGAAAGGGAGGGAGTAGGATAGGAGCAGATGTGGCCCCCGCACCAGCGAGATCGGGCTTCAGGCCACACTGTTGCAGTTCAAACGCGGTGCGGATGCGGTGCGGACGGAAACCGAGGGCCGGAAAGCCAGCAACAATGGCTTGCAATTTGGTTCAAGTGTACTATACTAGCATTGTTGAATGCAATGCCTCCGTACTTTGGCCTGGATGTTGGGCTGAGCTATGGAGCTTTTGGCCAAGAGAAATTACACTTCATTGAGTTCCTTGGGGTTGGCTTTGGCCACCGCCCCGCCCCCTGTGACCCGTTACCCCCTTAGGCAGCTATGGCCCCTAAAAACAGCGACGTTTCCGAAAAGCAAAAAGCCCTCACCATGGTGCTCAATCAAATTGAGCGCAATTTTGGTAAAGGTTCCATCATGCGTCTGGGCGAAGCCAGCCGGATGCAAATCGAGACCATCCCCACCGGAGCCCTCACCCTAGATTTGGCCCTGGGGGGTGGCTTACCCAAGGGCCGGGTGATTGAAATCTATGGCCCCGAAAGTTCTGGGAAAACCACGGTGGCCCTCCATGCCATTGCCGAAATTCAAAAATCTGGTGGGGTAGCGGCCTTTGTGGATGCGGAGCACGCCCTCGACCCGGTCTATGCCAAGGCGCTGGGGGTCAACATTGACGAACTCCTGGTCTCCCAACCGGATACCGGGGAAATGGGCCTGGAGGTGGTGGATCAACTGGTGCGGTCTTCGGCCATTGATGTGGTAGTGGTAGACTCGGTAGCGGCTCTGGTGCCTCGGGCTGAAATTGAAGGGGAGATGGGCGATGCCCACGTCGGTTTGCAGGCCCGCCTCATGAGCCAAGCCCTACGGAAAATTACGGGCAGCATCGGCAAATCGAAGTGTACGGTGATCTTCCTCAACCAACTGCGGCAGAAGATCGGCATTTCCTACGGCAACCCCGAAACCACCACGGGCGGCAATGCGCTCAAGTTCTATGCCTCCGTGCGGCTGGATATTCGCCGCATCCAAACCCTGAAAAAGGGCACCGAAGAATACGGGATTCGGGCCAAGGTGAAGGTAGCCAAAAACAAGGTTGCCCCCCCCTTCCGCATTGCCGAATTTGATATTCTCTTTGGCCAAGGCATTTCCACCATGGGCTGTTTGGTCGATCTGGCCGAACAAACCGGGGTGATCACCCGCAAGGGAGCCTGGTATAGCTACGAGGGCGACAACATCGGCCAAGGGCGCGACAACACCATCACCCGTCTGCTGGAGGACAGCGCCTTTGCCACCAAGGTTGAAGCCCAGGTGCGCGAGAAACTGGCCATCAACGGCAACCCCACCGCCATTGAAGACCCCGACGAGGAGATCGAGGAGGATCTTCTAATGGATGACACACCCTAGGCAGCGGGTAAATCAGCATCGGCGAGGCTGAGGTAAATCAACACTAGGCCCACACAGCCAATAAACCGAAAGGCGGGGGGTTGGCCGTTCCAATCGGGAGATTGCCACATGGCATACCACTCCCCCCCAATCACCATGAAGCCCACAAACCAAAACAGAAAGGCCAGGGTCAGTCCGTAGGTGGCAATGGCCTTGGCTTGGTTAAAGGCTGATCCGGGTTGGGTTAGGCGTTGCCACAACCGAGCCGCCCCCACCAAGCAAAGGAGGGCAATGGTCGCCTCGGTGGCAATGATCGTCGCATAGGCTGCGTGCTGAAGGGCCGGGGTGCGAATGGCCCGCCAAGTAAGGGTGCTATCGGGAAAAATTGTATCCATTGACAGGACGTGGTGCACGTACTGAAAATTGGTGTTGTAATCCGTGGTGTTGTTGACCACAATGATCAGCGCCAGCAGCCCAATGGACGCCACCAGAGCAATTTTGGAAAGCCGAACTGCCATAGATTGCCTCAAGAAACCCGTCATCGCATCAGGGTATCGGACTCATCGGCAAATGGAAACCGTGAACGATCTGCCAATAGATTGCCAGACATGGGTTTCAGGGGCTTTGCCGAACATTGCGCTAGAACCCCTATAAAAGCCCACCCTGGGTTTATCATCGCTTCAAGCGCCAGTACGGTACCCTTGGGTCAGGCTGTTAGCCGTCAGGGGTTAGCCAGCCGCCAAGCGTGAACCCCCGATTTGCCCAGGCCTTGAACCTGCGCCACCACCAACGTACCCCCTACGGAGGAGAAACGACGATGAATGCACTCAAGAAACTGGCAATTCGTGGTCGAGACTTCCTGATTAGCCCTCTTTTGCAGAGAGGTGCAACGATTGAGTATCCAGATGCGGCGTCACAACTTCAACTTCAATTCACCTATCAGGCATTGAAGGAATCCGGGCGAGCGTTACCCCAGTTCAGTCAAGTGGGTTTTAAAGCCTTTTCGCAAACCGATGAAGACGGTATTCTGCTCTATATCTTCTCCATTATTGGCGCTACTAGCAAGAAAGCGGTGGAGATGTGTGCTGGGGACGGCATAGAATGCAACGCGGCCAACTTAATCATTCACCATGGATGGCATGGGTTACTGGTAGATGGCAATGAGGCGGGTATCAAACGTGGCCTTGAATTTTACCAGAAAAATCCCCATACCTATGTCTATCCACCCACCTTTGTGCCTGCTTGGATCACCCGTGACAATGCCAATGACATTATCACTACCCACGGGTTTGCAGGGGAAATCGACCTGCTCTCTATCGATATGGATGGCGTAGATTACTGGATCTGGGAGGCCATTGATAGCATTTCCCCCCGTGTGGTGGTGGTGGAATATCAAGACATTCTGGGACCAGACAGGGCGTTAACCGTTCCCTACAGCGACTCCTTTAATGCCCGTGAATATCCGATGACCCTCGGTATGCCTAATTTCTGTGGGGCTTCGTTACCTGCCTTCGTCAAACTTGCACGAAGTAGGGGATATCGATTAGTAGGCTGCAATCGCTATGGCTATAATGCCTTCTTCATTAAGAATCCCCTGGGCGAGACAGAAATACCAGAAATTGATATTAATGAATGTTTTAGGCATCCCAAAGTTCTCTGGGGCATGAAAGAGCGATTCCCAACGGTGAAAGATTTTCCGTGGGTTGAAGTCTAGTCAAGTAGGGGTCAGGTCTCCTGACCCTTTGATAGGTATGGGTTCTAGTACGTTTTGTCAGTCAACCAGGGGCAAATGAGTGGTAACCCCTGTCATGACCCGCAAGATTATCATCTAACCCTAGCCGATGGGGTAACAGGTGGCAGGGTTGTTTTACAGTGGTAATTCTATTTCGACAACATTTTAGCCACGTTAGCAATAGAGAGTAGCCACAGGGAGTCTATCGCGTGAATGTGAGTTTACAAGCCCTGCGGGGTGGGTTAGTGGTGTCTTGTCAGGCTCCGGCGGCGTCGCCGTTGCATCATCCTGAGGTGATTGCGGCCATGGCGGCGGCGGCGGTGCAACAGGGGGCTGTGGGTGTGCGGATAGATTCCCCCAGCCACATTGAAGCGGTGCGGCGGCGGGTGAGTCAGCCCATCATTGGCCTATGGAAACAGGTGTTGCCGCCCTCGGCGGTGTATATCACCCCCCAGACCCACCATGCCGATGCCGTGGCCCAGGCAGGCAGCGACATCATTGCGGTGGATGCCACCCAGCGCCCTCGCCCTGGCGCAGAAACCCTAGCCGATTTGATTCACTATATCCACCGCCGCCTTAATAAACCCGTGATGGCCGATGTGGATAGTCTGGAAAATGCCCTATACGCCATCGAGGCCGGGGCCGACTGCGTGGGGACTACCCTGTTTGGCTACACCGAGGCCACCCAAACGGAAATACCCCCTAGCCTGGATTTGCTGCGGGCTATGGTAGACCACTGCACCGTACCCGTGATCTGCGAAGGGGGGATTGCCTCGCCGGACATGGCCCACGCCGCCCTAGAAGCCGGAGCCTACGCCGTGGTGGTGGGCACCGCCATTACCGGAATCGATAGCCTGGTGAACCAGTACGTCATCGCCCTCAAACCGTAGATCCGAGGGGGCGGGGCAGGATGCAGAGAGCTTAGGAATGGGGAGTCAGGGGCAGAGAGATGGCTTGGATGATGGTGCGGTTGCGGCCCTGGAGTTTGGCTTGGTAGAGCGCCTGATCGGCCAGCCGAATCACGTCCTCGGCGTGGGGCACATCCTGGGCCATTACCATAACGACCCCTAGGCTAACGGTGACGTAGGGCTGGGTTCTGGAGAACTGGTGGGGAATGGCCAGTTCTTCCACCCGGCGGCGCAGGCGTTCGGCCAAAGCTTTGGCCCCAGCCAGGTCGGTTTCGGGCAAAATCAGGGCAAATTCTTCGCCCCCATAGCGAGCGGCCAAGTCGGGCGGGTGGCGCACCATGTGGCCGATTTCGGTGCCAATGCGACGGAGGCAGTCATCGCCTATCACATGGCCATAGTGGTCGTTAAAGGGTTTGAAATGATCGACATCGAGCAGAATCAGCGACAGAGGATGGTGACAGCGCTGCATCCGCAGAAATTCCATCATCAGCGTTTCATCAAAATAACGCCGATTGGCCAGTTCTGTCAGGGCATCGGTGCGGCTGAGATGGGCTAATTGCCGATTGGCCATTTGCAGGGCGATGGTGCGTTCTTCCACCCGTTCCTCTAGGCGGGCTTGTTCTTTACCGAGGGCACGTAGGGCAAGGCGGCGCTCGCGGGCAATCTTCAGCAGTAGGGCAATCAATAGGGCTTGCAGCACAACCAACGAGATCGTGCCGATCACCTGCCAACGGTAGTTCTCCCACACCAGAAAAGGTTGATGGATAATGTCAGCCCCAGCGGGCAAACTGCTAGGCCGCACACCAAATTTGCGCATCACCCGATAGTCGAAAATATTGCGGGTGGGGCTGGTCATGATCACCGGAATGTCATCCGCAGATTCTCCAGCCAAAATGCGCAAGACCAAATCCGCCGCCGCGATGCCCTGCTCAGGGCCAGTGATAATGTGCCCACCGATGGCCCCTTCGCCCATGTGGAAATCCCAAAAGGTGTAGGCCGGAAAGGGACTGACCCCTGTAATTAAACGTCCGTTTTCGGTGGGGGTAAGGGCACGGCCATCGCCCTGGGTGCTGGTTTGGCCGCTCAAGAAAAGTAAGGTATTAGCAGGCAGATCCGCCAGTCGAGTTTGGATTTCCTCGATGGGGGCATCCGCCAGTACGACCACCTCAAACCGCTGGCGCAGGGCCGGGAAAATCGTCTCCTCCGCTACGTCTTTAATGCGTTGACTGCTTTCTTCCCCCGTAGACACAATGAAGGCAAGGGTTCTCGTTCTAGGATGAATCTGGAGGGCCATCTCCACCGTATCCATGATGGCAATTTCTTCATTCACCCCCGTTATATTGGTAATGCCTTGCAAAACTTCGGGACGAAAGTTGTTGTAGCCGCAGAACACAATGGGGATATCGGCAAATAGCTTCTGGCGATATTGCATCGCAAAATCGAAGGCGGCATTGTCGGAAACCACCACCACATCAGGGCGATACTGATCGTACTTAACCGCCATGGCCTGGGCTAAAAAATCTCTCTGCTGACCGTAGGCAAAGCGGCGGCTATCCAAGAACTCGATGGATAGTTCAACGGGCTGCTTCGATTCGGCTAACCGCTGGCTCAGCCCAGCCTCAATGCCATCACTCCAGGAATAGCCTCGATGGTAGGAGTTGATGAAAAGAACCCGTGCCGCATCCGAGTCTTGACCTAGGCTGGGGTGTGCCAACATTGACCAGCAGGCTAACCCAATACAGAACAGAAGAATGTAGTAGATGCACTTTCGAGCCATGACGTTAATATGAAACGATAATTAAGCTATCGATAGCAAAATTTCAACGGAGACCCCATGAAAACTTAAAGATGAAAACTTCCGAATAACCTAGGCTTTTAGCGAGGGCAATAGGGCATCTTGTAGATCCCTGACCCTGATTTTATTCGCCCCATTGAGCTAATTACCCTAAGCATGGTTAGCCCCTAGAATAAGCACCAAGGGGGAGTCACTCAATCTATCACTAACGTTACATTGACCCAATATCTCATCATTGACACTTATGTGATCCTAATCGCGAAAATGGTTTTGTCAAAGTTGAACACACCAGGCTACTGCACTTTCCTGACCTAAACGACTTTCCGAGCCTTGATTAAACAAGTAGATGTATTTTAGATGGGTTTACTGAGTCGGTTGTAGCACTTGAAAACGTTGTCAATCCATCGAATCAACGGGATTGGAAGATGTTTTGCACCATTTGTTTGTCGCTGCGGCGGCTGGCTTGGTCGAGGGCGTCTACTTCGCCGCTGTCTAACGACCAGCCGAGGGCACCGAGATTTTGTTCGGCCTGGGTGAGGGACTTGGCCCCAGGAATGGGGATGGTACCCTTGGCGATGCACCAGTTGAGGGCCACCTGGGCGGAGGTTTTTTGGCGCTGATCGGCAATGTCCGCCAGGGTGTGCAAAAGGGGCTGAATTTTGGGCAGCAGTTGGCGAAACAGCAGCCCCCGCACGCCCTTGGGGAATGGCCCCTGGGGGGAGTATTTCCCGGTTAGCAGGCCCAGGGCCAGGGGGCTGTAGGCAATCAGGCGAATCCCCAGGTCATCACAGAGATCCTTTAGGCCCAGTTCCGTGACCGGGTAGGTGGAGAGCAGGGAATACTGCACTTGCAGGGTGGCGATGGGGATACCCCGTGCGGTGAACCGCTGGTGGGCCAGTTTCAGACGTTTGGGGCCAAAGTTCGACAGCCCAACCCCCTGAATCTGCCCCTGCTCGTAGAGATCCATCAGGCCATCCAAAAACGGCCCCTCCTGCCAGGGGGCATAGTTGGCGGTAGACCAATGCATTTGGGCTAGGTCGATGGGGCGTCCGAGGCGCTGGGCTGAGGCATCTCCGGCCTGGACAACCGATTGGCGAGTGATGCGCCAGGGATAGGCCGCGAGTTTGGTGGCAAGGCAAATCTGATCTTGGTTTGGCCCCTGGTAGGCGCTGGCAAACTGGCCTAGTAGGGTTTCGCTGCGTCCGTTGAGGCGGCCTGTGCCGTAGGAATCACCGCTGTCGAACAGGGTGACACCCTGGGCCACGCAGGCATTAAACACCCGCTTCAATTCGTTGTCCATGGCGGGGTCGTAGCCCCACAGCAGGCGGTTGCCCCAGGCCCAGGTGCCGCAGCCCATCGTAGGCAAGGAGAGACGGGAACGGGAGGACAGGGCCATGGGTTAAGACAGTTGAGACAGCAGGGTTTCCAAGGTTGGTGGGGCCGATTGCAGATATTGTACGGCCTGATCGGGGGGCATGGGTTTGGCAAATAGGTAGCCCTGGGCGGCTTCACACCCCAACCGTTGCAGTTGGTGCAGTTGGTCTTCCGTTTCCACACCCTCAGCAATGCAGTCCATCTCCAAATTGTGGGCCAGATCGATAATGGCCTGCACAATGCCCGACTTCCCTGGCTGAAGTTGCATCACAAAGGAACGATCAATTTTGAGCGTTTCCACCGAAAATTGACTGAGGTAGCGCAGGGAGGAATAGCCGGTGCCAAAGTCATCAATGCTGAGGGTAATGCCGCGTTGGTGAATCGCGTCGAGAGTACGGGCAATACTATCGGATTGTTCCAGCAAAATACGCTCGGTAATTTCTAGTTTCAGACGAGTTCCCTTCACCCCCGTCTCAATCAGAATATGATCAAGGGTTTCGATAAAATTATGGTCTCGGAACTGCTGACCAGAAACATTAATACTAATCTGAAGCCATGCCTCTAAATAGCCCAAGCGTTCCCATTCAGCAATGGTGTGGCAGACCTGATATAAAATTTGTTTGCCAATGGGTTTAATCAGTCCGCTATCCTCTGCTAGGTCAATAAACCCTCCCGGCATAATCAGCCCTCGCAGGGGATGTTGCCAGCGGGTAAGGGCTTCAAAGCCGATCAGAGTGCGGGTCTTGATATCGATAATGGGCTGGTAATACACCACAAATGCTTCGTTTTTAATGGCTTCCCGCAGTTCATTTTCCAGGGTCAGCAGGGACAGCGCTTCCTGATACATTTCCAAGCCAAAGATTTCGTAGCGATTGCGCCCCTGTTCCTTCGCTCGATAGAGGGCAATATCCACATCGCGAAAAATTTCGTTGCTAGTGCCGTAGTTGGCACCGCCCAGCAAGACCCCAATACTCGCGGTGGTAAAGATAATTTTGCCATCCACTTCCATGGGGCTTTCTAGGGCTTGGTTGATGGCTTCAGCAACCTGGACTAGTTCATCAATGTGGTTGACCTGCTCGACAAAGATGATAAATTCATCGCCGCCCCAGCGAGACAGCATATCCACTTTGCGAACGGTAGCTCTCAGTCGTTCTGCCACGGCAATCAGCAATTTATCGCCGATCAAATGGCCCAAACTATCGTTCACCGCCTTAAACCGATCCAAATCGAGCATCAACAGGCCAAACTGACGACCGAGCTGGCGACGACACTGGAGAATTTCCATCTCTAGGCGCTTAGCTAACCAGTCGCGATTGGGTAGGTGGGTGAGGGCATCGTGGAGGGCTTCGTAGCGCAGTTTGCGCTCCACGTTGACCCGCCGAGTTACGTCTCGCGAACTGGTGACAATTCCGGTGATCGGTTCGCCCTCGTCCATGATGGCTTTGGCTAGGGTTTCGATCCACACATATCCTCCAGCCTGATTGCGCAAACGATAGGCACTGGTGATGGATTCAGCCCGCTGAAAAGACTCTTGAAAATGCAGTTGTAGACAGGGCAAATCATCGGGATGGCAGAAATCCTGAAGTCTTTTGCCCTGCAATTCGTCGGGGCGATAGCCCAGTAAGGACTGTACCGAGGGGCTAATGTAGAGAAAATCCCCGTCTTGGTTGTGCAGGCAAACCAAATCTCCCATGTGGTTGGCAATTAACCGATAGCGGGCTTCGCTGAGACGGAGGTCTTGTTCGGCCCGTTGGCGCACCTGAATTTCGGCTTGCAACGCTTGGTTAGTCTGGGCTAATTCCTGGGTGCGTTGCTGCACTAGGGCTTCGAGATTCTGGTTAAATAGCTGAAGTTTTTGCTGGGCATGGCGAAGACTGAGTTGGGTGTTAATCCGTGCGATCACCTCCACCATTTTGACGGGTTTGGAAAGGTAGTCTACCCCTCCCACGTCAAAGGCTTTTACTTTATCAAAGGGGTCATCTAAGGCGCTGACAAAAATGACTGGAATATCTTGGGTAGCGGAATTTTCCTTGAGAGCTTGGCAAACCGCATAGCCATCCATATCCGGCAGCATAATATCCAGCAAAATCAGATCGATGGCGGCAGATTGGGCCACGGTCAGGGCCATTTCTCCGGTCAGAACGGCGCGGGTTTCGTAGCCGTGGTCAGTGAGTTCTCGGGTGAGCAGGTGCAAATTATCGGGAATGTCGTCTACCACTAAAATGGTGGACTTAGCGGGAGGGGCGAGGCTCATCGGTGCTGCGGGTAAGGATCATGATCTTATCAAATTGGAAGTTTTCAATGCAGTCCGTGAGGGCTTGGCGGAGGGGGGCTCGGTCTTCAGGGAGTTGATCGACCAAGGCTTGCATAGCGGATTGGTCGGCCTGGGTGGCATAGCGATAGAGTTGGGATCGCCACTCGGCGGGGAGATCGGCCAAGCTATCCGCTGAGAGGGGCTGGGGGGCTGTTTCGGAGGCTGGGGCGTCCTGTTCGGGATCGGCATAGACAAACTCAGCCCCCAGGTGTTGGATGAGCTTGTCCACAATTACCGCCTGCTGGAAGGGCTTGCGCACAAAGTCGTCACATCCGGCATCCAGCACCAGTTGTCGGTCGGAGTCAAAAATGCTGGCGGTGAGGGCAATGATGGCGGTGGCCTGTCCTTGCAGGTGCCCCTTGATGTAGCGGGTGGCGGCATAGCCATCCATCACGGGCATTCGCATATCCATCCAGATTAGGTTGGGTCGCCAGGTGCCCCATTGGTCGATGGCCTCCTGGCCGTTGCTGGCTTCGCGGACGCTGAACCCTAGGTCGGAGAGGAAGCGATTGAGCAGGGCGCGGTTGCTAGGCTGGTCATCCACAATCAAGATCCGCCACTCTGGGGAAAAGGGATCGAGCCCTAGGGGGATGCGAGTCTTGGCGGGGGCGGGCTGCAATCCCTCCTCGGCAATCTGCACAGGCAGCGTTACCCGGAACTGGCTGCCCTCCCCAACTCGGCTTTGGACGGCGATGGTGCCCCCCATCAACTGCACAAACTGGTCACTAATTCGCAGCCCTAACCCGGTGCCCTCGTGGCTGGCCTTGCCCAATTCGGTTTGGGAGAAGGCTTTGAACAGCAGGGGCAGTTCCTCCGGGGCAATACCGGGGCCAGTGTCCTCAATGTCCAGTTGGAGCCACAGTGCTTCGGTGGGGGGTGGGGTGGAGAGGGGCTGTACCCGCAGCGTCACCTGACCTTGATCCGTGAACTTAATGGCGTTGCCGACCAGATTAATCAAAACTTGGCGCAGCTTGCGCTCATCGGCGTTGATCATCGGCGGCAGGTCGGGGGAACGCTCCACCACCCACGCGAGGGATTTTGTCTCGGCTCTGGGCTGGAATAAATCTTCGATGCCATCCAGCAGGCCATCGAGGTGAAAGTCGGTGGATCGCAGGCTCATTTGGCCCGCTTCAATTTTGGCCAGATCGAGGATGTCGTTGATCAGATCCAGCAGGTGTCTGCCGCTGTTTTGGATGACGTTGAGGTCAGATCGGTAAGGTTCAAGGTCGGGGCGGCGGATCAGCAGTTCTGTAAAGCCCAGGATGGCGTTGAGGGGCGTCCGCAGTTCGTGGCTCATGTTGGCCAAAAATTCGCTCTTGGTTTGGTTGGCCACCTCGGCGTGCTGTTTGGCCTGCTGAAGCTCCTGGAACTTCTGGGTCAGCGTAGTCGCCATCTGCTGAAAGTTGTTCACCAGGGATCGCAGTTCCACCACGGGGCTGCTGGGCCACCGAACCGTCTGGCGTTCTAGCACCTGGGTGGGCAGGTTGGTGGTGGCCTGGGTCAAATCAAACAGCGGTTTGACAAACGCGTGGCTGAGGGCCGCTGCCATGCCTAGGGCAAGCCCCGTCACCACCATCAGCACCAATAAGGACTTACTGCTCTCCTGCTGCACCTGTTTGGCATGGGGCCGAGCGGGGGATTCCACAATCAACGTCCACCCCTCTAGGATCGATAGGGGCGTTTCTCGCACAAAGTGGGAATTGCGCCAGCGCACCAAATACACCGGATGGTAGTCCGGGCTACCGAGGGCGGGCAGCAGTTGGTAGGTCGAGTCGCTCAGGGGGATCGCTTCCCCCGATTGGCGCAAACTGAGGGGCGTTCCCCAGGGCCGTTCTGGATCCGTACTCACCATCACCCGCTGATTCGGGTCGAGCAGCGTTGCCTGGAAGCTAATATCCTGGGCCGTGTCGAGCAGGATATTTCTCAGCACGTTGAGGTCAATTTCGCCCCACACCCAGCCCTGAGGTTCCCCTCGCTTGAGAATGGGCTGGCTGAGCAGGGCACTGTCCTCCTGCAAGGCGTCTCCATCCAGGCTTTCCAGCGTTAGGGTTGGGGATCGGCGGAGAGATCCCGTGCTGTTGGGCATCGGCAACGGACTGGGGAGGGGTTGCTGGGTGGACGTCTGGGCAATGATGTCGTTACTGCTGTTCGTCACCACCAAATGCCGAAAGTCTGCTAGCAGGGCTTGAATCGTCGCGGCCTGGGCCTGGAGCGTAGGCTGTGCCGTATTCGACAGCGGAGCCACCGTCGCGGCCACCGTTGCTAGGTCTGCCAGGGCCGTGGTGGCCTGCACATGGCGCTGATACCAACTATCAATGCGGTTGGCCAAGGGCTGGGAAATCAACCCCAGGTGAATTTGTTCCTCTGCCACAATATCCTCCACCACCCGATGGCTATCCATGGCCAACAGCAACAGGGTAGGGAAAAACGCCGCTGCTACTAACAGGTTAAACACCGTTTGCTGCAAGGACAGGGCACTGGCCGATTGGGGCCGCTGCAACCAGCGATGCACGGGGGCATAGATAATCAACAAACTGGCTAGCAGGGCATTAAAAATGCCGTTCACCGCCTGCTTTAGCATCACAATCTGGGTTTGGGTGGGGTCTAGGCCCATCACCTGGCCATAGAACAGCCACACCAATGGCATCCCCAGCACCACCCAATACAGGGCCGTCAGCAACACCAAATTGCGGCGCTGCTGACGCACATAGAACCACGTCACAAACAAATACTCTGTCGCAAAAATAATGATGGCGTAGGGATGGTTCCACAAAAAATAGGTGCAGATTGCCCCAATGATGGCCGCCACCGCCCCCCAGGTCTGGCCATAGAAATTTAGCACCAACCACACCGCAATGGTGCCAAAGAGGAACTCAATGCGGAAAAAGAGCGACCAGCGAAAATAGTTTCCCAGCAACACCAGGGCCAACAGTACCCCCAGGCCGACCCAACTACGTAGATTGGCCCGACTGGGATCAGAGGATAGCGTCTGGTCGAGGGTAACAGTCATGGCATCTACGGGGATACACAGAGGCGGCGGTGACGAAAGTAAACGGCCTATTTGGCATCTTACTAGCCTTAAAATGCCCAACCCCTGCCAAAACTTTCGGAAGCAAAGGAACTTAACCAACCTTAACTCACTTAACTCACCCTTCTGGCCTCAGCGAGATAAGGAAAAGGAATAAGCGTAATCCAATGAATAAAGCGTCCCGTCTTGGCCCTCATCCCCCAACCCCTTCTCCCTGAGGGCGAAGGGGAGCCAGATTGAGAACCCCTCTCTTTCAGAGAGAGGGGCAGGGGTGAGGGCCAAGAGCAATGGCAAAGGGATAGTTATTTTCATGGAGTACTCTAACCCACGGGTCGCAGGGAAAAGCTCTGGCAGGACAGGGGTTGGGCTGAGTCAAAGCCCTGGAGGCGAGGTGTGGCGGGTAGGGGCAACCGTACCTAGCGGGGGAGGGAATCGCCGCTTGTGTGGGGAGGGGTGCAGCGTCAAAAATGCCCATAGCAATGTATACCTCACCGAGTAACCGAACCGCCATGACGACGATTCTGGAACAGGGCAATATTACGATCCACACCGAAAATATTTTTCCGATTATTAAAAAGGCGCTCTATTCCGAGCATGAGATCTTCCTGCGAGAACTGGTTTCCAACGCCGTAGATGCCATTAAAAAGCTCTCCATGGTGTCTCGTTCTGGGGAATATAGCGGCGACATCAGCAATCCCGAAATCGAGATCAAGCTAGATAAAGACAAGAAAACCCTCAGCGTATCCGATACCGGGATCGGTATGACCGCCGATGAGGTGAAGCAATATATCAACCAAGTGGCCTTTTCTAGCGCCGAAGAGTTTATCACCAAGTATAAAGATAGCGCCACAGAAGACCCGATTATTGGCCACTTTGGCCTTGGGTTCTATTCCTCCTTTATGGTGGCATCCACGGTTGAAATTGACACCCTATCCTACCGGGAAGGTTCCGAAGCCGTTCACTGGAGTTGCGACGGAACGACCCAGTTTTCCCTCAGCCCTTCGGATCGCACCACCGTGGGCACCACCATCATCCTGCACTTGATGGATGGCGAGGAGGAATATCTCGAACCCGCCCGGATTCGGCAGCTCATTAAAACCTACTGCGACTTCATGCCCGTCCCCATTAAGTTGGATGGTGAAATTGTTAACAAGCACGAAGCCCCCTGGAAAAAATCCCCCAGTAGTTTGACCGATGAAGACTACCTAGAGTTCTATCGCTATCTGTATCCCTTCCAGGAAGATCCGCTGCTGTGGATTCACCTGAATACCGATTACCCCTTTGTGGTCAACGGTATCCTCTACTTCCCCAAACTCAAGCCCGATATCGACATCACCAAAAGCAGCATCAAACTCTACTGCAACCAGGTCTTTGTCACCGACAACTGCGAAGAGGTTGTCCCTCGATTCCTGTTGCCCCTGCGCGGCGTAATTGATAGCACCGACATTCCCCTCAACGTCAGCCGCAGCTTTTTGCAGGGGGATCGCACCGTTCGCCGCATTGCCGATTACATTGCCAAAAAAGTAGGCGATAGCCTCAAGGCTCTGTATCGCGATGACCCCGCTAAGTACATTGCTAGCTGGCAAGATTTGGGTAACTTTGTTAAATTTGGCTCCCTCAACGACGACAAATTCAAGGATCAAGTTAAAGACATTCTGATCTTCCGTACCACTGCTAAATTGGGCAATACCGAGGAAGCGGCTAAGGTGGAAGTCCAGACGGAAGAAGGGGATGCCTGCGCCGAAGTAGCCGACAACAAGCCCGCCACCGATGCCAACGGCAACTTCTACACCACCCTGAAGGATTACCTAGAACGCAACAAGGACAAGCACGAAAATCGCGTGTTCTACGCCACCGATGAAGTCTCTCAAGCCACCTACATTGAGCTATTCAAAGGACAGGACTTAGAAGTGCTGTTTATGGATTCCTTCATCGATACCCACTTTGTACCGACCCTAGAGCGGGAATATTCTGAGGTGAAGTTTGTCCGTGTCGATGCCGATCTCGATGACACCTTGATCGACAAAGAAAAGCAAAGCGAAATTGTTGATCCGGCCACTAATAAAACCCGTGACGATGAAATCAAGGAAATGTTTGAAAAATCCCTGAACAAACCCAGGGTCAATGTCAAACCCCAAGCCTTGAAGGGTGAAAATGCGCCCCCGGCCATGGTGCTCTTGCCCGAAGAAGCCCGTCGAATGCAGGAAATCAGCGCCCTAATTCAGCAAAAGGCGATGGAATTCCCCGACGACCATGTACTGATGGTGAACACCGCCCACCCGCTCATCCAAAACCTACTCGGCCTCAGCCAAAGCACCATCCTCGGATCCGATGGCAATGCCTCCCCCGCCGGAGCCCTAGCCGACATGATCTGTAACCAGGTCTACGACACCGCCCTGATGGCCCAAAAAGGCTTCGACGCCGAGGGCATGAAAACCTTCGTGGAGCGGTCGAACACCCTGCTCACCAAACTCACCGAGCGCTAAACGTTAACGGTAATGCACAGAACCCAGGGGTCTTCAAGACCTGACTGCCTGACAGAAGTGGGTGAAAGGCTTGAAACCTCGTGCTGCGAGGGGGAAAAGGTGAGGTGACATGAGACGCTGGAATTGCATATCTCAGGGTCTTTGCCATGCCAGCCACCACCTGTCTCTATGATCAAGTGCTGTCCTTGCTGCGTCAATATAGCCATCGTCGGGATCTGCGGCACCTCAAGGCCCTGGCTT
>NZ_JACJRS010000189.1 GCF_014697375.1 Phormidium sp. FACHB-1136 | reverse complement strand
CTCATGACACGATGTGGCAAGCACCCGCCTGTTCACTGCCACTCCCCGCCACCCCTGAGGCCGCAACGGCCTAGCAGGATGAGCTTGACAAAGAAGATAATCGCTACTTGCTAGGCGACTTGTAGAGTTCTGGGGGCTGGGATGGGTTCTCCTTCGGCTTGCCATGCTTTTAGGTACATTTCGATAACTTCCTCTCCGTTGCGGATGGCTTCTTCGCGGGTTTTGCCGTGGGTGCAGGGCATGATGACGAGTTCGGCAAATTCTGGAATGGTAACGAGAAAAAGCTGATCTTCATCTGACCATTGGACGATCATGCTGTATCGGTTCATGGGGTGTCCTCGTCCACTTGATCGGGTTCCTTGTATGGGCCAAGAAAACGTTCTCCGTTGAAATGAATCAGATGTGAGGGTGAATCTGCTGTCCACACTTCAGTTTCCCAGGCAATTTCAGGCAAGTATCGTGCCATGACTGCCCGACTTGGGAAAGCGGTCACATAGACTAGTCCCGCAGTAGAGTCTCGAAACAGCATTGCTAGTTCGGTATGGCGCTTGCTATCAACAGGCCCATGACTGGTAACAGCCTCCACAAGTAGCAGCCAGTTTTTGGCTGAGTAGTGTAGTACTACGTCGGGCATCTTGCCGTGTGAGTCTACATTAACACCTAGTTGAGCGAGGAGGTTGTGGTCAAAGTAGCCCCACTTTTCGCCTGTATCGCCGACGTAGACTAGTAGGCTACCTGGGGCAAACCGTGGGGAAAAGTCCTCGATGATGGCTTGAATCAGTTCGCTATGTTCTCCAGGGCTAAGGGTGATTTGTTGCCCCTGAGCAATGGCAACTGGAATACGACTTTGCGATCTTTCTTTGGTATAGCGGGCTACCAGTGTCTCGCGCTCGGCTAGGTAGTCGTTGAGGTTGTTGTTCCAGGCTGGAGTATTGAAGGTTTGTAGCAGGGCTAAGGCCGCAGGTTCAATCTGATAAACGGCCTTAGGGCTATTGACCGGGCGATCTGGTTTGTCTGGATTGTACAGGGCTAGACCAGCATCGCAAAACTGGTGCATGGTCTGACGGCGTATGGTTTCGCGGGTATTGGGGGCATAGTCTTTATCGTAGTGTTGTCGTATCCAATCCATGATTGGCGTGATACCCATGAGTGGGTTTTCAGCATCGGCCCAAGTTTTGCCGGGGGTGAGGTTAATTAAGGCTAGCAAACACAGGGCAGAGCGCTCGTTCTGTTGTGCGCGGGGCAAACCTAAGGAAACGATGATTTGCTGTGTGGCCTCAATGTAGCGGCTTTTGTCGGTCATGTCGTCAGGGTGTCTAGTTTTGCATCAATCTGTGCCTGGGTTAGATCTTGTTGTTCCATTGCCCACTGACCAAGCTCGATTAAGGCACTTCGACTAGGGTACTTCATCTGTCTAAGATCGGTTGCATTGACCTGGGTATGGCCATTGAAACGACGAAAATATTCATCCACTGCAGTTGTGTTTAGAAATGTAGATAGCCCATGAACCAGAGTTTCAGGAAGGCCATGTTTATTTTCATGGAATAAATTCAGATGGTTCTCAAAACCTAGTAGAGACTCATAGCCAAAAATGGCAGGACTAATCACGCTTGCTATTACTCGGCGTTTTTCCTCTTTGGATGAGAATCGACGGACTACACAATAGAACCCGTTTGGATAAAGCCATTTTTCTGTTTCTTTATTTCGCATAATGGCGTTTGGCTTCTTTAATTCTGGCTTGGGCCATACCACATATCCATTAGCCAGATGTCCAGGATAAATGAGTGGGACAGTGCCGGGTTCAGGGTTGTCTCTTAAATGTGCTTTTAACCGGAAATCGACTACAGGGCCAGTTGAGACTTGAATGCCAAGTTCCGCTAGTGAGTATCGAACGGTAGGGGATAGCTCGATTACGCTTTTCTCGGTGGTGGTGGGGATGTGAATAAACCGTTCGAGGTCGTCTGGAAAGATAATGCGGTCGAATGGATGCTCTTGGATAGTAAGGTCGGAAAAGCTATCATCGGTTGAGGTGGAAATGGTTACTGACTCTGGCTGACCATCACGCTCTAGCCGAATGATGATATTTTCTTGTAGAACGTCATCATCCTTAAAAGCCTGACTGCGTGACTCGAATAGGTGGATGTGGCGGATAGCTGAGCGCTCAAGAATAAAATCTCGGAAGGGACGATAATATGGCCCGTTACAAAAACTGCGGGGAATAATGGCTACGATTTGTCCTTCGGATGCAGTTAGGGCTACAGCTAAAGCAACGAAGGCTGAGTATAGGTTAACGGTTTCAATTCCTACACGACGTAGGGCTAGCCGATGGGCTGAACGGCTACTAATTTTTTTGTACGGAGGGTTAAGAATTACGTGGGTGTAGGGTTCTAGGGGTGTAGAAAATAGGTTGCCAGAGAGTGAATCTGCTGCAGCATGGATAAAATCTTCTTGGTAAATTTTACTGGTGAGATTATTGTCTAGACTGTAGTTCGATAATGTTTCTGATAGGGCTTCAATTAGATCTTGATCTACTTCAAAGGCATCGACCTCTATATTGTGAAAGCGAAATTCGCCATCAACCCACCGATCTAGGAAGGCCGCAGATAGAGAGCCTATTCCTGCACCTGCATCTAAAAGACGACAATGGCCGCAACCATCTGGGAAAAGACTGGCCATGAATTCCGCTGTTTTTTGCGGTGTTAGAAATTGTCCTAGGCTAGATTTTTTGGCTGAATTGGTTTTTCTTGAAAGTTTTAACCTCTTCTGCTCAAGCTTAGCTAGGTTCATGGCCAATAATTTCTATGCCGTTGTAGAAAAGGGGCTGGTGATAGAGCGTTTAGGTAGTGCCGTTAGATTGAGGTTTGACGTTGAGTAAGCCATCGTTGGAATGAGGTTTGGCTTTCCCCAGAGGGTTGACCTAAAATAATGTTTTTTAGGCTGATGTCTTCGTCAAGTTGGGGCCAGTGGATGCCTGAACCGTTGCCGATGAGTCGCCAGGTTTGACGTTCTTCGAGGGAACCGTGGAGGAGGCGGGGATACCAGGCTAGGGGAACGGTAATGGTGCGGCCATCTGACAGATCGACGGCTAGGGAGTCGTCTGTAATTTCAATGGTTTGAATGACGGGCACATCGATTAAATCAATGGTTAAAGAAGTCATGCCAGCCCTCTAGTAGTTGTTCTTGATGTTCTTCGACCAGCTTTTGAATGCGGTTTATCTCTTTGCGGTTAAAGCCTTTGTTGGATTGGATGCGAACTGGGTTAAGCCAAAATTTAGCTTCGTCTTGATCTCGTTCAATATGGATATGAGGTGGTTCATCGCGGTCTCCGGCATAGCAGAAAAAACGATAGGGGCCAACGGTTAGAAGAGTAGGCATTTTGCGGAATAGATAGTCGTATACCTCATAAAATATTGCAACTCGTCAATTTCCAATCTCCGGCCTATGATCTCTTGCTAGAGATGGCGGTGAATAGCTGAATTAAGCTGAGTAAATTAATATCGCGCCAGTTGATTGCAACGGTGCTTTTGATTTGTAGCTCACCTTGCTGAAGATCAAGGTTAAGGGCTGAGCCATCTTGGATGTTATGAAAGAGGGCATCGACTAGACGAAGTTGGCTTTTGGGAAGGGTGTAGTAAACCAGATCGCCGTCTAGTCTGACACCTTCGGGTAGAGTTTGGCCAGGGATATAGCCACCAAGAAAGGTACTCCATCCGGAGATAAGGATGCGATACATAAATGAAGAGGATTCAACTTGGGGCTTTTGGAGAAGGCGTAGCTGCCCTTCAACAAAATCGCCTTTGATACAGATTTTTTCAGGAATGAAGTGAATTTTGGCTTTAATTTGGTTTTGCTCGATAGTGGCCAGCAACCCCTGTTGAGGATCTGGTTCTAGAGCAGTAAGTTGATCTACTCGCTGGATGGTCTTTTGGCAAAGTAGCTCAACCGTTTTTGCTTTAAGCGTCAGGGCATGGGCAGGGGAATCGATAACGATGTAATCCTCCACCTGCTTCTGGAGCAGTTTGCCAGAGTTTTTGGCTGCGTTGCTGAGTTGATCAAAGAGTTTCATCGGCATTTATCATCCACAATATTAATAGATTAAGACTTCTAACAGAATCACCCAACTTAGAAAACAGGCTTTCTGGCCTACTAAATCAGAATTTCAACGAATCAGATCTTGGTATAGATGTGCCGCTATTTCTTGATAAACTTCTGTGATTTTAATGGGGTCAGTCAATCGAAAAAGACTTAAGATGGTTTGATTGAAAATAGGATCTTCATCAATTGCGAGAACTATTTCTAATTCCCCTGAAACTCTGAGTACATAT
Organism: Phormidium sp. FACHB-1136; assembly: GCF_014697375.1. GTDB lineage: Bacteria > Cyanobacteriota > Cyanobacteriia > Phormidesmidales > Phormidesmidaceae > Nodosilinea. Next base: position 324 of record NZ_JACJRS010000189.1, on the reverse strand, counting down.
AAAGAGGAATTATATTCGCCTAGGTCTAGAATATTAGGGATGCAATATAATTCATGAAAATCATTAAAATCACTATCTAGAATAAGACCGACAAGATCGTTGATTTCACTGATAATTTTGTCTTTTCTATCCTGACTTAGACGACGAAGATCCTGCTCAAAGGTTGCGGTTGACTCAATCAGGATATCCATGGCAATTCAAGATGCTAGACACCTAACTTTAGGGATAAGCAGTCGCTACTTGTTACGTTTAATCATAGTCTATCACCTGGGACAGAGAACTCGCTATGTAATAGCCTAGCTTTACGGGAACTGCGTTACCAAT
>NZ_JACJRS010000188.1 GCF_014697375.1 Phormidium sp. FACHB-1136 | reverse complement strand
TAAGATGGTCGTCATTCATGGTGTATTCCTGATCTGGTGGTTTACTTCATCCAGCAGAATACGCCCTTCCTTCTTTCCCCTCCATACACCAGAAATGAGCATAGCTCTGAATGCCTTTGATGGAGGTCTGGTCGAGGATGATTTGGTTGGGGTCTGGGGCCAACTCATCATCCACCGCCAGCACCCCTTTGCTCAAAAAGCTCGGCAAGAAGGGCTGATCCGAGTTGGGGTCGGCCCAGCGCTCGTTCCACATCAAGCGAAACTGAAAGGGTCGGTCTTTGGGGGCACCTAGCTTCTCTGCTAGGGCCGAATTACAAAATCCAAAACAATCATCGGTGTTGAACCTTTGGTCTTCAGCTACCTTGTAGTTCACCACCTTGAGGTGGATGGCGCTGACATCATTGGGACTGACAGGGTTCTGTGGCCCAATCGTTTCGAGTCCTTCATAGCAGTTGGAGGTGAACAGTGACCCATAGCGAACAGCGGCATCGGGTTCGGAGCGAAAGAAGGCGGCGATGGTCTGCTTCAGTTGGGGACTGCCAAAGTAGTGGGTCTTGCCAGAGCTAAAGAGATGGGTACGGGTGTCGTTGGCTTGGGCAATGTCCGCTAGCAGGTGAGGGCCTTTGTCGTCATCGTTGGCCTGGGGGTCGATCTTGACCACCATCAAGGACTTGAGTTGACGTTGGGAGAACAGGGCGGAGATCGGTGCATTCTCGACGGTTTGGTAGTCACAGGTTTCCCCTTCTATTGCACCAGCGGCGGGTTCACTCCGCTTAAGTTGGCGCTGTTCACCGGACACCGGAACCGAGAGGACGACGGGAATCCGCAGGGTGCGTCCGTCGGCTGAAATCTTCGTTTTGTACATGGGTCTTGCGGGATAGGCCAGGACAACAATCGGGTGCGAGCCGCTAGGGTCTGAACGCTATGTCCGTTCTAGCGGCTCGCCATTTGGGGTAACGTCTGTCTGAGGTCTGAACTTAGGGCTGGGCAGAGCGGGACAAGGCCGCTGCAATGCTGGTGGTCGTGGTGTACTGAGAAATCATGGTTCCGGTCTGTTGGTCGAAGTGGGTGGCGAATTGGGTGAGGGTGTTGTTCAGCAAATCGACCACGTACCGACCCATGAGCGTCGCGACCTGGGGGTTCACCAGCAAACTTTGAGCTTGGGCCATAGCCATCTCGGCACAGGAGAGTCCCGATGGGCCTTGCTCCTCTGGCCGGGGCACCAGCAGGTCGGGAGCCTGGACGCTGGGGATGGGTAGGGCACGACAGACCGTGTCTATCGCATAATCCTTGGGGTCGGTTGACTTACGGTTCCCGACCAACACCTGACCGTGGTGCTGACTATTGCCGCCATCAATCCACCAGGGCGAGGCGAGACTGTGGTACCGAGGAGCTTCAATGGCCTCAGCAATACTCTGTCGAGCGGCGGCATTATCGACACAGCCACACAGGATTTGCAGCGTCTCGTACCGACTATCCCAGAGCATGGACGGTCTAAAGGGTTCGGCAATGGCTTCGATGGCCACTCCGAAGGCAGCACTGTAGCGAAGGGCCAAGGTCTGAGCTTTGTTGAGGCCAACCTCAGCCTCACAGAAGCATTGTCGAGTGACGTTCTTGGCTTCAACCTGGTCTGGGTCAACCAGGACGAGTCGGGTGGTTCGGCCCTGGGCGGTGAGGGCTAGGGCGATTCGACACAAGAGCTGCACCAGAAACGACCCGGTGCCCCCACAGCCAATGATCCAGAGTTCGATGGTTTGGGCTGGGGCCAGCACAACGGGTTTGGCGTTGATGGCATCCAGGTTAAAGGGCAGCGTGGACATGATTCGGTTCCTTCGCTCGGTAATAGGGCAGGGTGGAGGGCGCAATGTCGATGAGGGGGCATCCCGACTCGAACGGAGCAAAGACCGCAGAGGCTGGGATGATCCAGAAATGCCCGAACAGACCGACCCGCAGCAGCAGTTCCGGTTGGGCTTGGTGCAGCTTGCCCAGGACGCCATAGATCCGAAATCCGCCCGTTTCGTCTGCATCGTCCGTCGCAGAGAAGTACGCAGGACTGCGGCCATGGCTATGGATTTCGATGACGGCACGGTGGGATGAGGAGTCGTAGCCCGTCTCCGTCGGTTGGCAGTGGGTCACGCTCTGGGTTTGCTCTGGGATGGCCAGTTCCCAGTTCCCTTCTGGTGTCTGCGTCCAGTGGAACAGGACTTCGTTGGGCAGATTCGCTTTGGCGATGCCCACAACCAGTTCCAGCCACGTCGCATCGAGTTGGGTGAGGGTCACAAAAGGCTGGAGAATACCGAGTCCCAAAACCCTATCTTCATGGCGCGAGACGGGCAGCAGGGCGTCGAGTTCTGGGCGCTGGCCCCGCACAAAGACTCCGTTCTGGGCCACCCAATACGTTAGGGCGGCTGTCGGGGGTTGGGTCAGTTGGTCAGGGTCAACGTAGAACTGGTGCTGAATGAGTGGGTTCATAGGTCTAGGGCTTGGGTGAAGAGGCTATCAATCGTGTTGGGGTAGGAACGGAGGGGCTGGAGATCGTTGATGGGGGAGGTTCGGCGTCCGGCGACGGCCTTGAGTTGGCGGATGACGTTGCTGGGATACTGGCCAGACTTGCCATGGACTTCATGGCCCGAAAACGGACTGGTGATGAAGGTGTGCCACGCTTGGGGCAGGGTTTGGGCCGTGGCGACAGGGGGTAGGTTGGCACCCCAGCAAATCTTGCCGTTGTGGCCATAGACGTTGGGCAAGGGGGGCTTCAGGGCTTGGGCTTTAGGGTCAAACTGGGGTTTGGACACCGCCCACAGCCAATAGTCTTGATTCCTACCCACCCAGACCAGGGCAGGTAGGGGCACGGTCAGGGTCAGGTCGGTACCGTCTGGGCCTGCACCGGCTATCGTCAGGCAGTGCTTTTGTCGGGGTATCCACAGCACCGCCCAGTCTCCGGCGCTGGTGCTCCCGGTGCGGAGGATGTGGCCAGTCATCCAACCGCTGTCGAGGGTGTCGAGATGGAAGGCACGGGCTAAGGTCTGAGGACTGAGATACTTGTAGCCCAACCGGAGGGGGCTGCGGCTGACCTTGTGTTGGTACAGGTAATGGTCATGGCTGATAAGAATCGCACCGTCGAGCTGCTCCCAGTTCAGGGTTCCGTCTGGCCCGATGGCAGGATTTTGACTGAGAATGGCGGCGTGCAGGGCGTCGCGCTGGTCAGGCGTTAGGTCAAACATGCGTTCCAGATCGTGAGAATGTGGTCAAGGTTGGTTGGAGGGTCGGCTTCAATCCACTGGTTCAGGTCATTCAGTTTTTGGTAGTAGTCATTGACCTGCTGGCCGTGCCGTCGCACGATGGTCAGCGCGGCGCGGCTCCAGGGCATATGCAACGAAGACCCCGATGGAAACTGTTCGTAGTCCGATTCCGCATCCAGCCACACGTTGCCCGTCTGTTTGTCGATTAGGTTGACGGCCATCGGCACAAACCGTAGCGGCGCAGGTTCTTGATTAAAGCGACGCCGCACCGCATTACGTTGGGCGGGTAAGGTTGCTATCGGACTGGCCAAGGCTCGCTGCATCACAGGCCAGAGATCCTGTGCTTGGAGCAGGTCTTCTAAGTCCTCTGGGCTCTGAGACAGGATGAACTGGCCTGGTTCGCTAAGCGCCGCCAGCACGAGAAACCAGGGTTCAAGGTGCTCAAGCACACCGTCAGCGTGGAGATTCAGGCCCAGATCCATGAGCGGTAGACCGTCCCTGAACAAGCCTTGTTCGCTTAACTCTCCAACCTCCCCATCCTCGTTCCACGGCATCGCTGGCAGCAAGGTTTCGAGGTGCTTCAAAAACCCCACTTCCAGCAGGCTATGGCTGAGGTTTTCGCCTTCGAGCGCAGGGCGGTAACGGTCAGGGTGGGAATGCTGACAAAAGGAATCCGGTAGCGTCCACTGGTACAGATCCAGCAGGGCATAGTGATAGTGCTGGGTGTGCAAGTAGTCCTTGGCGTCACCCACGCACAGGCAAGGTTTAGCCTGGGTCAAAGTCTGGAGGCGAAACTTAGCCTCATCGAGGTCGGCAATCATGGCTAAAATCCCCTCACAACCACGGACTGGGGTTGGGCTTTGGACAAGGCGTCCAGCGTTGCCTTTCGGGCCTTGGCCTGGTGGTCACTGTCTGCCAAAGCCTGTTCAATGCGTTGAGTGATGCGGTCGGCTTGCTCAGCATCAAGGCCGACTCGAAACTCATGGGTTTGCAGGGCATTACACACCGCCACCGCTGGGTCGATATGGGGCAGAGCCGATTGGATCAGGTCAAGGACGGGCGGCGAATGGCCCTTCGTGCCTTTGCGGGCCATCAGATTGTTTTAGAATTTCTGCCACCCTACAGTCCGGACTATAATTTAATCGAGTTAGTTTGGCACTCTGCAAAGGAATTCATTGCCAATCGTCTATTTGAGTCGATTGAGGATTTAGAAGCGCTTGTTCATAACCTATTGAACGAAGGGCAGCTTGTCATCAACTGGGATCGCAAGATCAAAAATAAAGGAAACACAATCAATGCAATTTAAATGCATATCAGCTTACGTTAGACCTGTGGCTCCGCCGTCGGGAACAGACGGGTTCGGTGGAGCCCGTTCGGGATGTGGTGCGCGGTCCCCAGCCCAAGATTTCGGATTTGGACGCCTTTC
>NZ_JACJRS010000187.1 GCF_014697375.1 Phormidium sp. FACHB-1136 | reverse complement strand
TCCTCAAATCCAGAGGTGCCATAGCCAGAGCCCGGTTCAGGAGTGCCGTAACCCGAAGCCTTATCGTAGCTAGAATCGTTGTTTTCGTATTCATTAACCATGATGAAGCTAATAGGAATGACATACAACAAACAACCCTAGGCTAAACAATCTATGCCCATAAACCCCCGTCCATTCGACAGAGATTCAAGCCAAATTTAAGTTCCCCATTGACTTAAATCTCTATCTAAAGTCATAGCGACAACGTCAGGCATCCCAGACCCTTCGGTCAGCTATCGCTTTGGGTGGGCGTTGTTACTCCGTTCTTGTGATGTTGCTCACAACCCCTACAGCCCCGTCCACGACAGCCGATCCCTATGCCACGATAAAATCCATGGCGGCCCTCTTAAATGAGGCTGGATTTATGCTGGCCATGTTACTGTTCATCCATGGCAATGGCACCAAAGTCAGCACTGAGCAGTTCAAGTATTTCACTGGCCCTGTGATTTTTGGCAAGCCTGAGCAAGCTTGGGATTTGCCCCAGGAAACGACCGAAAGGCTAGTCAAAGCGGTTCGGTTAGAACGGTTTTGGTTAATCCTTGATGAACTGTCTGGACGAGCTAAACCCGGCCAAACCTGCACCGCTGCAGAGCTGGTCTGTGCCATTCAGCCCTACACCCATGTCGCACCACTGAGCCACAATCTCTCCGCCATTTGCTTGAACGCCTTCGCCCATGTGCTAGAGGCCCACCCCGAACTGTTCCCTGCTGGAGATGCAAGTCAATTCAAACTGGACATCACGGATCCCTACGAACGGCGAGACTTTCAGCTCACGATTCGACGCAAGGTGGTGGCGCGGGGCCATCACCCCATGGCCAGCCGACCTGAACCCGACCAACCCGAATCCCCGCAAATCCACCAAATCAGCCTGTTCTAGTCGCCTCTGAAGGTGCGCTGGTCGGGCGGCACCACCCAGAGCGCACAGGCCCCCGATTCAGCCACCTCTCCTTCAATCGCCAGGGCCACACCCTGTTCAGAGAGCTGGTTTTGGCAGCGGCCATTGAGCACCAGGTTGCGGTTCCACGACCACAACTCCTGAGCCCGCTGGCCTTCATCACTCATCACCCACCGCAAGGCCTCGGCCTGTTCCTGGTCGAGGCGCACGTTGCCCGTCACCAGGGGAGGCCGTTGGCTGTACCCCATCGTTCGTCCTAGCCCAAAGAAGGCACCCCCGACAACGAGGACGCTAATGGCCGCAATCGTCAGGTTAGCCGCATTCAGCGCCGCCTTAAAGGAGTTAAGCGAACTCACCAACAACAGCCGATTCAGGATGGACGTGATCTTTGCTCGCTGACGCTGCACGGCACTATCCGCTGAAGCGTTGATGACCGCCACCGCCTGGTCGCATTCTTCCTTGAGCAACGCTCGAAACGCCTGCTCAAGCTCCTGGGGACGATGGCGCAGCAACGCCTCCAATCGGCCCGTGCTGTAGAGAATCGAAAACAGCGGATCATCAGGCCCAACGCCGCATTGCGTCGCCACCTGATACACCGTCTGCTTGAATTCAGGGGATTGGTCTTGAAGGGCTAGGTCAAACCGGGTGAGGTGGTCGCCCATGGACTCTAGCTGCTGTCGCTCATAACGTTCCTGGAGGCGGCGCAACACCCAAACGATTTCTTCTGGGCTGTACCCCTGACAGACGGGTGAGCCTTCCTGAAACAAAGTCCAAATCGCGGCCGCTTTCTCTTGCTTGAGCCGTTGTCGGGCTTGCTCGGCTAAGGCAGGCGGCACCCGAGGCGCAGGGACATAGTGGTAACGCTCATCGCCAGGTGGGTCGGGCGGCTCTGTATCAACCAACTCACCGTCTCGTCCTTGCGCGATGAGCTGCATCAAGCCCTGGAGCGTGGAGGCTTCTGTCGGTCGTTGCGTCTGAACCATGGCCTAACCCTTGTGACCGTTCGAGTGGGAGACTCCAGCCAAACCGACGCCAGAGGACTCAGCCATCAGCCTCTCAGGATCATCGGCATCGACGATCTCTAATTCGCCCCCTAGGCCCAGTTCATCGTAGGTCAGCGAATCGTCATCCGGGTCTGACAGGTCATCCATCCAATCACCATTTTCAGCTTGATACATCCCACCGCTGACCCTCTCATTCACCTGTTGCACGTCAGCCTCAACAACAGGGGGGCTGAAGTCTGATTCTGAAGCCACAGGGTCAACCTCAGGCGTAGGCTGAGGTTCAGACTTGGGTTTGGACTTGGCCCTAGATTTACGCTTAGACTCAGACTCAGCCTTAGACTCAGGTTTAGGCTCAGACTTAGCTTTGGACTTAGCCTTGGGCTGACGAGTGCCCATCCTGAAGTTGGATGGGTTGTAGGCTTCGGCTGGCTTCATCGTGGTCAGTTCGACCAAGTTGTCCATCAAGCCAGACTCGGTAATCCGAATCGTGGTGTCCCTCAAAAACCGATAGAGGCGGCCCCGACTCGTCGTCGTCAAATCCAGGCGGGCCATGGCGGCGGCATAGGTCAGCTTTTCTCGATTGAGGATATCCACTTCGGGTTGAGCCAGTCGAGGAAAGTCAACGGTGTAGATGTCATTCCGGCAAACCAGATCCGATAGTCCCTCCACCTCATACAGAGGCTCCCAGTCAATCCGCAAAGAGCTGGGCAGCAGCGCCTCATTGCGTACCAGGATGTGATGGATGCGGCCAGGGCAAAGCTGGTCATAGTAGCGAACTGCCGCCATAAACTCCTGACCATCGGTCTCAGTGCAGCCGCACAGGTGCCAGCGGTGAATGCGAGGCTGCTGACCCGCTATCAAGTCCTCCAAACTGGGCTGATTTGAGACCAGATTGAGTAGGGGTGAACGCTCCCCCGCCAATGCACCCGCCGTCAAATCTTGGAACGGCTCTGGCTCAACCGCCTCATAGATATAATCCGTTCCAGACAGCTTGAGACGGACATCGAGCAGGTTACTGTCCCGCAACCAGGCCGACGAAAACTCAAAACTTGATCCCGGCAGGTTGAGGAATACGTTTAGGCCTGACCTTAAACAATCCATGATCTGCTTATTGGCCTTGGAGAATCCATAGCCCAGCTCAGTGCGGATATCGAGATCAATCGTCTCTGGGTAGATGGGACTGATATTGCCCTTCACCGACCCATCGGTGGTCTTTAGATCCGCATCAAACAAGACACCATTGAACTCGTTGTACTCAATGTGATGGGCCAGAAATCGACTAAATGTCGATTTGCCCTTTCCGCCTGAGAATGAATCAATGATATGAATCGAAGGAAAGGGAGGAAGGCCAGAAATTGTTTGGCCTTCTTTATACTGAGCAGTGGTTTTCATAAATAATCCCGAACGCTAAGCTTCTTTCTCGCTGATAATCGTGAGCCCGGCCCAGGGCGTATCTGACGTATCAATCTCTACGGCTGATGTCGGGCTTGAGTCAGTCTTATCGGGTCGGGCCTCACGTTGGTCAGGTTCAACAGGATCTGGCACCACCTGAAGCCTCGGTTGGTCATGATTGAAGCTAGGTGGCTCCATGTCCTGAGTCGATAGCGGTGTCGAAACCAGATCAGGGAACAAAGATTTAATGAGGTTGATTCGAGCCTCTAACTCATGGATAGACTTAAGCACTGCCATCCGCAGCTTTGGATCGTCTAGATTGGGGTCAACTTGATACGCCATTTCAGCGAGGTAATACGTCACAATGGCTCGAGTACTCTTGGTAGAAGCATTACCTCCCTCTCTTAGACCGTTGAAGATAAACTCATCTAGATCGGTAGAGGGTGTGATAAAAAGTCGAGAATCAGATTTAGCCATGATGAACCACACCTACAAAAACGACAAACCATTAAACCTAGCCAACCAACGGTTGAGAGGCTGATGATTGGGAAGACTTAGGCTTAGGAAACTTAAACTCCGCTCGCATCCCCTCAAATACGCTGTAAACATCTTCGAGTCGATTGACGTACTCTGGCCTGACCTCAATCGACTCTGGAATGTCGATGCCGTAGTCAAAGTATTGTTCTAGGTCAGGCCGACAGTCTTCAAGTAATAAACCCACCGCATTCACGCCGCCACCACAGAAGACAATGGCCGTGGATTTATCGTCTGAGAGCATATTGTCAATCCAGTTTTTAAGTCGTGCACAGTAGGCATGGTTCGCTTTACTGAACCCCTGGCACAGCTCTCGACCTGCCTTCTCTTTCAGATCAGGGTCACTGTAGGAGGTGACACGATAGTAGGGGTAAAAGTCGTCTTTCAGGCGGGCTTCAAAGGCGACTTCCATCAATCGTTCGGTTGAGACCCCATGGGCTCCATGGAGCATATCGAGGCACACTCTAAACCCCAGATTCGATGTCCTGAGCGTTTTAGGCTCTCCCCCTCGAATCATCACCGCCGTGGCATTGCGGTGGCCGAGCATAAATACCGTCGCATCTCGATGTTCAGGATGCTCCTTCAGGAATGAGCGAGTGACGCCCAATCCTTCCGGTTGACAGTCAAAGCTCCAAAGCTGAGGTTGAAGGATTCCGGTTGGGGTCATAAAGCCTTGCTCAAAGGCCGATATCACGCGACGCTGAAAATCACCGACAAAACTAGCCTCATCCGAGGGCAGCAGGCATCGAATCACGACGCCAAAGTCATCCGGAATCTTGTAGCCTTCACCCATCAACCTTTGCTGAATCACCCAAACCGCCCCTAGCAA
>NZ_JACJRS010000186.1 GCF_014697375.1 Phormidium sp. FACHB-1136 | reverse complement strand
GAGGGGTGTTTGTCACCAGCCCACTGCACATCGACGTGGGTGGTGCTGACCATGCGAACAATTTCACCCCGCCACCCCCGCTTACCCACCTTACGCACGGGCTGACCAACATGGGGCCAACGAAGATCCTCTAAAGGTTGGGGTTGGAGGTCGTTACGGTTGTTACACCCCCCTGAAACCGTTGGTATGCCGTCGTTTAGGTGTAACAACCCCCCGTTGTTACGGGTCGTTACGGGGTTGTTACGAGGGGGTGAGGTCGTCACCGTTGGGGTTGTTTCAGGGGTAGGCGTAACGACCTGTAACAACCTCTCTGGGGAGGTTGTTACGGAGGTTGTTACGCCCTCAAACCCTTGATTTTCCGTTGTTTCTGAATCCCCGTAACAACCGTAACAACCTACTTCCCCAAAAAAAGATTTTTTCTCTTCATTGGCATAGAACCAAATGCGGGTTGGCACACCACCGACTCGTTTCAGTTTGCTTGTCCACCCCAACTGCTTGAGGATGGTGGACACCCGCATTTGTGCCCTTCTGTCCTGCTTGTCGAGGTCAATGCGTAGAGCGTGATCAAGGATTTGCTTAGTGGTCACTTCTGAGGCATCCATGCTGCTGACATAGGTGGCCACCACCTCATGCCAGGGGTCTTGCATGGCGTATTCCTGGTTCAGTTCGTTGCTTTGTGCCTGTTCTTCCTTGGTGAGCCACCACTTTTCACCCGCTCGGTAGGCGGCTACGGCAGCAGCCCAGATAGCATCCCTCTCCTGTTGCAGGGTGGTGGTGTCGATTTCCCGCCGAACCGGGATGACCCAAAACCGCCTGTTGCCTGTGGAGTCGGCTAGAAACTCCTTTTCATTGGTGGTGCCCACGAAGATAGAGGGGCGGTCTAGTTCCTTGGTTTCTCTGCCATAGGGAGGGCGCACCAGGTCGCGGCTACAGGTGATAAACGCCTTCACCGTGGCAACGTCTTTGCGCTTGAAGACGGCTTCTAGTTCGGCCCATTCCACAAACCACACCATGTGCAGCTTGAGCCGTTCATCTTTGTCTGAACTACTGCCCATGGAGTCGTCAAACCATTCGCGGCTCGCCAGGGTCTTGAAGAATGTGGACTTGAAATCCCCCTGCCCACCTTGCAGGATGCAAGCGGTATCGACTTGGCAACCGGGCACATAGGCACGGGCTACGGCAGCTATCAAGGTCTTGCGGATGTAGGTGTTGTGGAGGGGGTGATCGGTGCCCAGGTAGCGGGTGGCCAGGTCGTCGAGGATGGCGGTGCTGTTGCCGTGGGTTTGGGCCACCTGGTCAAGGTATTCCGCTACGGGGCTGTAGGCGTTGTCTCTGGCAATGTTGCTGACGATCTTCTGAAACTGGGCATCAGGCACTTGGATGTTGTGGTTCACAGCCAAGCTCACCTGTAGGTCATCGAGGTCGAGGGCTTCACCGTCAAGTTCGATTCGTTTGGTGAGTTGGTTGAACCGTAGGCGATCACCCACCTGCTGCTTCACGCGGTGGTAGTTGACCCGCATGGAGCAATGGCGCTCTTCGAGGTCAAAGCCCTGGTCATCGGTCGGCTCTGGCTCTGGCGGCTGGGCTAGGCGTCGAGGTTCTACCGCATCGAGGATGGTTTCTTTGGTGGCCCCGTCTGCAATCCAGTCCACCACGTCAGCGCCGCCTGATTTGGGTAGACGTTGCCATAGGAACGACTCTGGAAAGGCGTAGCACCACCCCGCCACCGTGATGCCGTTCTGCACCAGGTCGGCTTCAATTTCCTCGCAATGCTTTACCCCTGGTTCATCACGGTCGGGGCATAGCACCACCTGGTAGCCTTTCAGGTCTTCGAGGTAGTTGGGGTAGCCATACTGTTTCCACTTGCCCGCGCCACCGATAGCGCAGGTCGCAGGGATGCCCTTTGATAACAGCGCGTTCACCTTGCCTTCCCCCTCGACCAGGAAGATCCGGCCACCCTTGGCCCTCTCATTCACCGAACAGAAGATGCGGAACAGGTGAACAGCGGCCTTCACATCGTCGGGCAAGCCTTTGGCCCATCGGTGGCCATCCCAATGCTGCTGATAGAACTGTCGGTGCCCTTGGCCGTCATCCTTGCGACACACCTGGGCGATGGATTCGGCCACACCGTTGGTTAGGGTGTCGTAGGTGTAGGTGTGGCTGTCAGCCTTGCGGGGTGGTTTCTCCCAGGTGGCTGGGCTGATGGCGTCGATCACCCGTTGCTTTCCGGCAGCGGTGGCCATGCAGTCACAGCCAAAGGCGTTGTATTTCCCGGTCTTGAGGTCAACCTTGAAGTTTTCGGCATTGCACACCGGGCAGTGGTATTCCCCCGTGGTGGCCGTGGATTTCCCTTCAACGGGGACAAGTTGATTGAGATGAGAGAGAATAGAAAATGAATTCATTAGATTTCCTTAATGAACTACAGCCGCGCCCATGGAGCGCGGTTTTTTGTTGGCACGGTCTAGGCGATGGTTGGGGCAAGGGATTCCAGATAGGCCCGGATGGCTTGCTCATGGCTGCCAGGGATGCCCCGACAAGCCAACCAGTTCAGACACAGCGCGGTGTTGTACCGGATACCGCTACGGGGGTGGTCAGGGTTGAGGTAGATCCAGTGAACGCCCTGCTTCCATTCCCCCGATTCCCGGAGTTCACGAAGGAAGGATTTAGACACGTTCATCAGCTTGGCAAGCTGGGCAGTGGTGGTGAAGGGTGAGGGCATGGGGTGGTCTCCTGCTGGGTGGTGGTGGCCCTTGGTGGTAGCGCTTCGTGGGGCGTATAGCCGTACTGTAAACGCAGTATCAATCAGTTTTAATTCCCGGAAAGGCTAAGCCTTTCCTAGCAATTTCAAGAGATACGCAGCGAAACTAAGCGCCATGCAAAACCAAGACGATGGCCGCGAGTGTGGCCCGTAGGGCACGGGCTAGACCCCTCTGCATTCCTGTGGTTCGTTCAGGAGCTTCTCTATCTTGGCGACGTGCCACCGATAGGTTGGGCGAGCTGCTTGTGGTCGGGCGATGTTGCGATAGTGAACACCCTCCTTGAAGCACGCATCTCGCAGCCTGCGGAGATGATCCGGCGTCATCCCTAGCGTTTCGCAAGCGTCCCCGGTTGATTTCCACATTGAATAATGGGCGCGTGATTTGCCGTTTTTCCACATGGTCTACTCCTGATCTATGAGTTGTTATGCACATTCATTAGGCCGTTGGGGACAAAGGATCGCCACCGCTGAACCCACCCCTGGGCTTTCAGCGGTGGGTTCATCGAGCCGATTACCCCACACCTGCACCAGGTCGCGGCCACATTCAGCCTTTAGCAGTGCCTCGTCAATCAGCAGCGCTAGGGTCTGAGGCAGGGCCACATTAGCCAGCGTTGTCCCCCCTAGGCCATGGCCCTCGATGACAGCCAGAGCCGTCGTTAGGAGCATGGCCGCACGCTGGTAAGACTCGATAGCGGCCTGTAGGTCAAAAGCAAGGCGGTCGAGGTCGTGTTTCATGGTTCACCTGGGCTTGCGGGGTAGGTCGTTCTCCAGCCGTTGCACCTTGGCCCACAGGATGCCCACGATCATCCTCAGTCGGGCATCGGCATTAGAGACTTCATCGTCATGGGTGTTGAGCCAGTGCAGCGCCTTCTCTAGCCGCTGGTTTGAATCGGCCAAGGCATCGTCGTTCATCGGTCTAGACCTCTCGATAAAGGGCATTTTGGGCACTCTGGGAAACTCGGAAACTTGGGAAACTTGGCGAACTCAAGCGGCTGAATCCACCGCCACCACTGGAGTTACGCGAGTTACCCCCGGAGTTTCCGAGCCGTAACTTAGTTTCCATTCAGCCAGGTCGAGGAACACCTTGCCGATGACAACTAACTCGGCAGATGAGAACTTATCCGCGCAATAGTCAAGATCTTCATCGGGGTTGCAGTGGTCATCACCCCAGACCTTGATGTACTGATTCCTGATTTCCTCAAGCGACGGTGAACAGCCACCAGGGATGGCCTTGAGGTAGCGATCGCGCAGGTCGTTAATGGTTTGGGACATGGTTTTCCTCGACAGATTGAAGAACCCGTGAAGGACGATGGCAACGGATATCGCCCCTCACACGCTCAAACTCTAGCGCGAATAAGTTAGCACAGTCAATTTATTAGCGTGATGAACATAGCGCTAAGATTGTGCTAGTAAAGCCTTCATGGGAGAGATTTACGTGTCTAAGATTGCTGAGCTTCGCAAGAAAGCAGGACTAACCCAACGACAGCTTGCTGACGCCGTTGGGGTAGACCCGTCAACCATCCGTAACTGGGAACGAAACAGAGCCTTCATAGAGACACTCGCTAAGGTCTCCAGACTGTGCGATGTCTTGGAGTGCGATACCTCAGACCTTTACCAAACCGAAGACCCGCTCATGCAGAGCGATGAGGAATAACCATGGCCACCACCCCACAGCCCACGCCAGAGCCAACCCTAACCGCCATTGCAGGGCAGCTTGAGCAAGTCACCCAGGGCTTGGGCGACATCAAGGCCGATGTGGATCAACTCAGTCAGCAGGTCGAGCGCTTTAACGACCGTCTACAGAACTATGAGCAAGGTATGCGGTGGGTGGTGCAGTTGGCCTTTACCTTGCTCATCTCGGCCACCGTGGCCCTGGTGGTCAGTGCGATCACATTCCTGCTGAGAAGCTAAAAAACGGGACGTTTGTGGGCAGTTTGTGTGTAAAGCCCAAAAACGAAGCCCGAAAGCATTGAAAAACGGACATTCAGAGCCACGTTGACATCGTGGGGGTCACTGGTTCGAGTCCAGTTACGTCCATAAGGGTTTCAGCCCCTAGGGCAAGGGTTTCAGGCACATCACCATTCAGGCCGCTAGCG
>NZ_JACJRS010000185.1 GCF_014697375.1 Phormidium sp. FACHB-1136 | reverse complement strand
ATTCCTGACAGCGACTTGGACGCGATTGCTGAAGAATTCAGAGGCTTCTGCCAATCGTCCCTTCCAAAAAATAGGACGGGCTACGCTGCCCTAACCCATGCTGGCTAAGGCATTGATACGTTGCGGCTACATCTAACCCATCCTAGTTAAGATTCCTATATTCTACCTGTAGATTAGGTAGGACATAGGACATCACTACAGTCTAGTAATATTACTAACTATCCCAAAAGGCCAGTGGGACAATGAAAACAGCATTCCATTGCGCCTATGTCGGATGTTTTCATCTCCTATTCCCGCAAGGACAAACCCTTCGTTCAAGTCCTGCACCAAGCCCTCGCCGCCAGCTACTACGAGGCATGGATTGATTGGGAAGACATTCCCCTTACCGCCGACTGGTGGGCCGAAATCGAAGCGGGCATCGAAGCCGCTGATACCTTTCTCTTCGTAATCAGCCCCGACTCCATTGTGTCCCAGATCTGCGGTCAAGAGATCGACCATGCCGTAAGTCACCAAAAGCGCCTGGTGCCCATCGTTCGGCGCGATGGGTTCGATGCGGCCACCCTGCATCCTGCTCTGGGCAAACATAACTGGCTCTTTTTCCGCGAAACCGACGATTTCGACGTCGCCTTTGCCGCCCTAGTCATGGCCCTGAATACCGATCTGGCCTACGTTAAAGCTCACACCCGCCTACTGGTAAAGGCATTGGACTGGGAACGCAAACAACGGCGAGATGACCTACTTCTGCGTGGAGAAGATTTATCTGAAGCTGAACGCTGGCTAGATCAAAGCCTCCAAACGGGCCACGACCCGTCCCCCACCGAGCAACACAACATCTACATCCACAAAAGCCGCGAGGTTGAAACGGCCAACCAGCGACTCACCGCCGCCGGAGAAAAGGCGAAGCGGATGGTGCGTCTCGGTTCTGGGGTTCTAGCAGGCACCCTGGCCCTTGCTAGTGTGATTGGCGTGCTAACGGTGCAAGCGTTTCGAGGGTTACGAGAAGCCAAAATCGCCACCCGAATCCAACAAGACAGCACCTATGCCCTGGAGAAATTTGCCAGCACACCCCTCGATGCCCTACTGATCGCAATGGAACAAGGCCGAGAACTGGAAGACCTGGTCGGCAATCGGCCCTTGGGGGAGTACCCCACCACCCAACCCCTCGTCACCCTTCGCACGATTCTGGACAATATTCAGGAGAAAAACCAAATCAAGGCCCACGATAGTTCTATTTGGGCCATGGATGTAAATCCTGTGCATGAATTAGTCGCTACTGCCGATGAATTTGGCCATGTACGAGTATGGGACTTCGCTGGAAAACTACAGTTTGAAACCACGCTAGAAATTCCGCGATATGTTCAACCATTCTTCAGCCGCGATGGACACTACCTGTTAGTCGGTGGTGGAAAAAATCAGTTGAAGCTATGGGATGTAAACACTTGGCAAACCATTATGGAAACGGGAATTCCTCCAGACCAAGTTTCCCAGGTGGCCATACTTCCATCCGGTTCTTGGGTAAGTGCAAGTACAGAGGGAGCTTTAACATTTTGGGATCAGGTTGGAGAGCCCCGGAATACAGTTCAGATTACTCCCTATCTTCCCAAAAACTCTACTGGCCTCGGAATTCGATATGACTGGAATGCCATAGAAAATGCTATAGAAATCATCTATGTACTCAAGAATTCTCCAGCTCAAGAGCAAGGTCTAAAATCGGGCGACTTTATTCTTAAAATCAACAATATCCCCATTAGTGTAGAGAATCGGACTCAATCAACAACTCTTCTCTCTGCAGAGACAATTGCCTTGCAAGTAGCTCGTCAAAACACCAAATTCGATATTACGTTACAGCCTAATACTTTTCTCACCGAGCAACCCATCTCGATTTTGTCCCTTCAAATTTCGCCTAAAGAAACCTGGGTCGCAGTAGGATGCCGAGATGGGAAAGTACACTTTTGGCCCTTAACTCGTGATTCAACCCCGCCAGATATTTCAGCCCATCCTACGGCTGTGTATGACCTTGCAGTTAGTCCTGATAGTACTCTGATAGCCACCGTTGGAGATGAGGCTGCTGTCAAGTTATGGAGCCTAACGACAGGGGAATTAGTAGCAACCCTGGAAGGAGATGGGTTCGGACTCAGCGTGGCATTCAGCCCCGATGGACGATACATAACGGCATCTTCAAGTGATGGCATAAGCCGCCTTTGGAGCTTAGATGGACAGCTTTTAGGTACCTTTCAGGGACATAGTAACTCTGTAACTCAAATTGCCTTTGGCCATCGCCACGATTTGATTCTCACCGCAGGTCGAGACGGTACCCTGCGATTTTGGCCACTAACTTGGATGCAGGATAGTTCCCTAGAAATGTCTGATTTCTATGATGCGGAACTCTCTCCAGATGGGCAATACTTAGCGACTGGTGACTGGGATGATAACAGCGCCATCCTTTGGTCACTAACAGGCGAACGTCTAGCTCAGATGGATCACCAGGATCCTGGGGCTAGAGTCATGGGTATTGCCTTCAGCCCAGATGGCCAGATCCTGGCTAGCACCACAACTAGGGGCCGTGTTCACCTCTGGAACCTTGATGGAGAAGAAATCTTAAACTTCATGGGAAGTGGATCAATTGTAGAAGTAGTTTTTAGCCCTGATGGACAAACCTTGCTAACCACTTCTGTAGACTCGGCTGTTGGGGCACCCACGGTTGGACTATGGAATTTACAAGGCCAATTGCTGACTGAACTCAAAGGCCATCAAGATGCCATTTGGTCGGGTCGCTTTAGCCCTGATGGACAGCATATTTTGACAGGCAGCAACGATGGCACTGCTCGCCTGTGGACAATCAACGGTGAACTCATAAAAATACTGCGGGGATCGGCTAATCCGGTCATGGCTGTGGCCTTTAGCCAAAATGGTCAAACGTTGGCAACCGCAGAGGCCGACGGACTGGTGCGATTGTGGAATTTAGAAGGAGAAGAACTATACCAACTGCGCGGCCACCAAAAAGGCGTCAGAAGCATTAGCTTTCACCCCAATGGTGAGTATTTAGTCACAGCTTCCCTAGATAAAACCGCTCGAATTTGGAATTTAGGAGGACAACAAATTGCTGAATTCCGAGATGTGAAAGGTGGCGGTGGCTTTGCCCAATTTAGCCCCGATGGTCAGCAGGTGATTTTGATCGGCCAACACAACCAAGTTCACATTGTTCCCTTTTCTCCAGCTTCGTTAGACGAGCTTTTACAGCGAGGTTGCGACTGGCTAGCCGATTACCTCACCCACAGCCCTAGCGCCACCGAGGCCCAGCGTGCTCTGTGTCCTGGAATAGGCGTAGAAGGGACAGAGCAGTAAACCCCGTGGCAGGGTTGACTGATGGAGCAACCACTACCTAGCAGGGCATATCTAAACGTTGAGAGACAGTGGGAACTTTGCCATCTGCCGCATCAGTCTTCCGGTTCCGGGAGTGGCGGGGGCGGCAGCAACTGATTGGCAAAGACGATCCGTTCCTGAAGTGCGGCATACACCTGGTCTTCACTGACCTTGACCGCATGGCGAACTAAGTACGGGCACAGGTACTCCTCCCACAGCGCCATGTTCTGTTTAATCCGCTTAAACTCGCTCTTGGGCATCGGCACCCGCAGCTTGTAGGGCACATTGGTCTCTTGACCAGAGCCGTAGCCCGGACTGGCGAGGACGCACTCCCCCGTCCGAAATCGTAGGATCTCGTCGGGGGTGAACAACGGCATCTTCTGAAGGCTTTCGCTGTAGTTGATGTTGCGGCTCATCCGGCCCGCCATCGTGCGGCCTGTCGATTTTTGGGTGTGGATGAAGTCTTTCTCACCAAAGCGTTTGCTGTAGCTCTCAGCGGTCTGGGTATCGCCGGGATAAAACAACATGTGGGTGGCACAAGCTGACGCAATCGCCTGACCCCGCTTATCGCCATAGGTGTCGTAGAGCTGGTTGAGGGACTGAATGCCCAACACGAACGCACCACCATTGGAGCGATACTCGTTAATCCAGTTGGGCAGTCGGTCGAGGCGGATCGAGGGCAACTCGTCGAGGGCAATGAAGATGGGGTCTTGGCGAGGGGTGGCCAAGTTTTTTACCACGCACAAGTGAATCGCAGCGGCCAGCAACGGCCCAACAATACTACGGCGCTCATCATCGAGCTTGAAGATGATCATCTGCTTGCCCTCAATCCGAGCCGGAATCGTGGACTGGCCCATAAAGTTGGGCAGCAGGTCTTTTTGGATAAAGCTGCTGAAGGTGGCCGCTGTCGTCGTCATGATGCTGGACACCGTCTTCTCCGCGTCTTTCGAGGCCAGGAGCTGATTGAAGCTCGCCGCCACCCAAGGGTCAATCTGACCCTGCTGAACCGCATGGTCAATCCGATGAACAAACTCCGGCAGTTGCAAGAGGGCATAGACCATGCCCATGTCCGGGTAGGGCGTGGAGCGGGCCAACTGAATCAGCGCTTTGCCCAACTGCTCACCCGCTTTGCTGAAGAACTCATCACTGCGGCCACCGCCCTGGGCCGATTGAGCATTGCAGACAATGACCGCCCCCAATTCCCCCGCCATCACTGCATCCGTCGAATCGGTCAAAAACTCGACCGGGTTGAAAATGCCGCTGTACGGCTGGCCTGGAGCCAGTACATGCACGTCATAGCCGTAGCGGGCGGCCAGGGGGGCGTGGAGCCGCATCTGATCCCCCTTCTTGTCGTAGAGCAAGACGGGAATGCCCTGGGCCAGGGCAGACTCAATCATCGGGTCGATGGCACTGGCCGTCTTTCCCGAACCCGGACTACCCAGCACCAGAAAACTCCGCTGAGCATCCGGCAACCACAGGGCTGGAGGCGACCCCATAACGGTCTGAATCTGAGCCCCCAGCTTACGCCAACGGCCTGACCACCAAAACTGAGGAGGCCGACCCGCCCACAGCGTTAACTCGTCGCGGGGCCGCTGGGGTCG
>NZ_JACJRS010000184.1 GCF_014697375.1 Phormidium sp. FACHB-1136 | reverse complement strand
TTCGGATAAGAAGCGCATTGTTGATTTTATCAGTAAGGGAACTGGTGATAGCTTTTTCAGTGTCCTCCATGGATTCTACGAAGAAGTGAAACAGGAATGGGTTGGAGGAGGTAGACGGATTGAAGACTTTGAGCAGGATGGCCCTAAGATTCTTATCATTTTAGACAATGCAAGTATTCATAAAAAGGCAGAGATTCTAGAGAAGATAGCGAAGGAGATGCCCAACTTCGACCTGGGTGCCGTTTCGTTTGATTTCGGCATTGGCCAGGGCCGGGTTGACGGTACTGAACAGGGTCAGAAGTTTGTGGTCATCGCTGGCAATCTCATCGGGAATCTGATGTTGTTGACCTTCAAGAATGACGAGGTACATGGCTAAAACAGCGTGATTTGGGTACTGGACACGGTGGGAGTGGGGTGGGAGGTGGTGGTCTGGGGTCGAGGGGCGGAGGGTTTGCGCTTTTGCTTTTTGCGGCGCTGTTGCCACTGCATCTGGCGGATGGCGAGGGATTGCTCCAGTTCGGTGAGCAGGGCTTGAAGCTGAGGCAGCAGATTTTCTAAGGGTTCCTCTGAGACAAGTCGGGCGATGGGGGCATCGTCATAGGTGGTGACGGCGAGCATCACCGGTCGGGGCTGGCCCGGTTGCTCTGGAGCAAACCAGTGGATGCTGAGTTGCATGGGCACCTCGGCCCACTCGTAGCGTCGGTCTGAGTTGTCTTGGATTGAGTCTTGGGTTGAGTCTTGGATTGAGTCTTGAGTCATGGCATGGGGGCATCACAACAGGGGTGCTAGCCGCAATGGACGAGCACCCTGGATTCACAGAGCGAAAGGATTAGACCTGGGCCTGGTCAGCCATTCGTCCTAGGCTGGTGGGGGCCGCTTCATAGACGACTTTGCGCTTCCGCACCAGGTCAGCCCCAGGCACCACCTCTCCGCATTGAATGGCCGCTTTGATGGCGGACTTGTCAGGCGTATAGGTCGTTTTGGCCTTGAGGTAGGGCTCTGGAATCTTGGCCTCATCCAAGACCACGCAACTGGGAGGGTTGTGCTTTACTCGAATCCGATAGGTCTGACCCACCGCTTCATCAGCCATGAGACCTTGCTCATGCAGGTCAAGCACCCCTTGGTCTAAGCTATTGGCCCACCGCTTTAGACGGGCGATGTCGGCTTCGTGAACCGCCGCTAGGGCATCCAGTCGAGCTTGGGCCGCTGCAATCTCCGCATCAATGTGCTGGCGTAGGGCCACATGAATATCGACCGCATCTTCTTGGTGTCCTTGGGCCTGTTGGAGGGCGGGCAGCAGGTCAGTGGGGTCAGCCATGCCCGATTCAAGCTGCATCCAAAGTCGAGCGGCTTTCCGACTCGATAGGCTGAGGGAACGTTGCACGACCGACTCAGGGATGGCGCGAGTCCGGTTGGGTTGGGTTTTAGTGGGTTTGGTCTGGCTAGGTTTGGTCTGGGTGGGTTTAGGCGTAGGCATGAGGGTTCCTTTCAGAGTCATCAAGGTCAAGGGGGTCGCCTCACCCCAGCGATAGCGGGCTAACTCAAAACAAGGTTTGCTGGGTATAGGGTCGGTGGAATGTGGCCCACATCCTGTCCCAACCCGGTCGGTGCTTCTCCTTGGCCAGCGCCGGGGCCATGGTCAGCAGGTCTTCGATGCGGTGATCATCGGTGTGTCGCTGCTCGATCCAGGCTCTCAAGAAGCCATCCGGTTTCGTTGAAAGCTCACCGCCCAGTCTTGTGGCCTGTTCCCGCAGCTCAGTCTCGATGGCGTCATGGCCCTCGACCGCTAGCAGTTCCACCTTGCGCCAGGGGATGCCGTTGCCGACGATTCGCTGAACCCGATAAATGGCCCAGGGCAGTGATTCAAGGTGAGCCTGGAGATGATCTAGTGCCGCTTGATTGCCGTCATCTTTGAGCATCTGGAACAGGCTGCGGCCCTGGGGATAGAGGGTCTGTTTGGGGTTCAGCCGTCGGGCCAGATGTTCAATCAACAGCGCAAAGCCAGACTCCTCTGGGCATTGTCGATGCTTAAAGAGCACTTCCTCCTTGGGGCCAGCGATGCCTGAGAAGGGGCAATAGACGCAAGCCGAACGCCACCAGGGTTCAATGCCCCTCGCCACGACATCTTGGGCGTAGGCTTCGGTTCCGGCTCGGTCGAGCTTGAACTGGTCAATTAGAGGATAAAAGTTGGTGCGCTTGACCCAAGACGGCTTGGCTTGGCTGGCCCGTTTGGCTTCAGCCAAGTCCCCTCGGTCACGCCGCCGTTCTTCGCCGACCGTGAACCCGATGGCGACAAAGATTTCAGGGACAGGGCCATGCTCTGAGCCTAGCCATTGCTCACAGGTTGTTGATTTGAACTTGGCGCTGCACCGACGACGGTTCTGAACGAACTGTGGAACGATGCCGCTTTCCATCAGGTCTTGGCTGAGGCCATAGCCGGGAGGCTGGTCGAGCCATTGGCTGGCGGGTTCCGCCTTAAAGTGGTTCTGGCAGATCTGGCCCTTGCCGCTGAACTGAGGCACACCCCCGACCTGCATCAGTTCTTGGCTGAGGCCATAGCCCAGCGCGTGATCCATCACCCATTGGTCTTGGCCTTGGTGCTTGAATTTGGGTGAGCACTGCCGCCTTGATTCACCAAACTGAGGCACGGTGGCCCCTCGGAGCAGTTCATCGGCCAAGCCAAATCCATCGAAGTGAGGTGGCTGAACCGTCACCCCTGGAAAGCGTTGGGCCAACGTCTCGGCACTCATGAAATCGAGCACCCGTGAGTCGAGGGGCGGCAGCGGATGGCCAGGGTCGTCCTGTCGGCCTCGTATCCAGCACCGCTTAGGCTGTCGGGTGTCATCGAGAATCAGATAGCCGTCTTTCGTGGAGGGGCCAGCTCGCATGATCTGAACGGTGCGAATGCCTTTCTCCGCCAGAACGGGGTACAGATACTGTTCGTTCAGATATCCCGTATGGCCCCACTCGCCAAGGGTTTGGCTGGTCAGGATGACCAGTTGGTCTAGGCCAAAGGGATCGCCATTAGGCAAGAGTCGAGTTTCGGGTTTCGTAGCCCAGAGGTGGGCGATGGTCGAACTATCACACCCCAGACCGTGCATCAGAACGACCCAAGGTTGGGTTGGGGTCATGGGTTAGATTTGGGCTGTGATGATGTCGCTTAGCTTTTGTAGGAGATCTGCAAAGGAAATGGATCCTTCCTCCGTTTTGTTGGGGTGGGAAACGATGGATCCTGATTCAACGTGGCCATACAACGAGGCTCCAATTGTCGTTCTGAGGTAGGTCAGGTTGTCGTGGCCATCGCCAAGGATGCCCGTCACTTCAGGGATGGAGATATACACACGCTGCTGGAACAACGTGAAGTGGAGATACCACTTTCGGGCTTTGTCTGGATGGGTCATAGCTTTTCTGTTGGATAATTCACGTCACTCAGAGCAGGGCGATAGCACCCTCTGCGACTGCATCGGGGTCTGAGTGACGGGGGATGGGGAACAACTAATTGAGATGGGTGTGACGGAGGGCTTTTTCTAGGTGGCCCCGGCGCTGGGCTTCAGCGACCATCCCATCCCAGCACCGCAGCCGATGTCCTTGGTTGACCGCAGAGCGAGCGGCAGCATTGGCGATCTTGAGCAAGCCCTGGTCCCGCATCAGGTCAGCTAGGGCAAACTTGGGGACACCCGCCTGTTTATGGCCCAACACTTCACCTGCCCCCCTCAGTCTCAGGTCAGCTTCGGCCACCTTGAACCCATCCTGGTGCTGGGCCAGAATTTGCAGCCGCTCGGCACTGGCCTCAGTTTCAGCGCCATTGACGAGGACACAGTAGGATTGATGGTGGCTACGCCCAACCCGGCCCCGCAGTTGGTGGAGCTGGGCTAAGCCAAACCGTTCGGCATGTTCGACCACCATCACCGTCGCGTTGGGCACATCAACGCCAACCTCAATCACGCTGGTGGCGACCAGGATTTGGGTCTGTCCCGTTCTAAAGGCATCGAGAGCTGTGGTTTTGGCCTCCGTAGTCATCTGTCCATGCAGCATCCCCACCTGGTAATGGGGAAAGGCTCGTTGATAGTCTCCGAAGGCTGCTTCAGCAGAACGCAGTTCGCTGTCGTCGTTGTCCTTGACCAAGGGCAGCACCACGTAGGCTTGAAAGCCCTGGGCCAGTTGACCCTCAATCAGGCGATGGATGGGGTGTTGCTGTTCTTGGCTCAAGACTTGGGTGACGATGGGCTGACGGCCTGGGGGCAACTCATCAATCAGGCTCACGTCCATGTCTTGGTGCATGGCTAGGGCCAGAGTGCGGGGGATGGGCGTGGCCGTCATGCTCAGCAGGTGAGGGGTTTTGCCTTTCTTTAGAATCGCGTTGCGCTGCTTTACACCAAACCGATGTTGCTCATCAATGACGACAAGGCCCAGGTCGGCATAGCGCACTTTGGCACTACTGAGCGCATGGGTGCCGACGAGCAAATGGATGCGGCCCAGCAGGATCTCACTCAGGAGAATGCGCCGTTCTTTGGTCGAGGTGCTGCCCGTCAGCAGGGCCGTTTTGAGGCCCAAGGGCTCCAGCCAAGACGTGACCTTGGCATGGTGCTGCTGAGCCAGGGTTTCCGTCGGAGCCATCAGGGCCGCCTGTTGGCCCTGCTCAATCACCGCAAGGCACGCGCCAACGGCAACTACGGTCTTCCCGGCCCCAACGTCCCCCTGCACCAGGCGGTTCATCGGGAAGGTCTGGGTCAGGTCATCGAGGACTTGGTTCAGGGTGCGCTGCTGGGCTCCAGTCAGGGCAAAGGGCAGGTTGGCTTGGAATCGTTCTAAGAGAGACTGCGAGAGACTCTGACGCTTCACCCGCTGAGGCACCTGGCCCCGACGCACCAGCAGCGCCATTTGGAGGTAAAAGAACTCGTCAAAGATCAGCCGACGGCGGGCCGCTTCGAGCTGAGATGGACTGACCGGAAAGTGAATCTGGGCCAGCGCTTCCGACAATGGGATCAAGTTATGCCGCTGCCTAAATTTGGCGG
>NZ_JACJRS010000183.1 GCF_014697375.1 Phormidium sp. FACHB-1136 | reverse complement strand
GAAAGGCTTTACATCAGCCAGTTTCGGACATGATGGGTCGATTGACTCAGCTCATGTCCGTTTTTCTTGGCGTCCCGCTACCGGATACAGAACTTCCCACTGTCCAGTTGTTCAAGAGTACCCACCTGAACAGGAAACTAACATGTCACAAGACTCAATTTACAAATCCCGATGGGTGAAGGGTTTGGCATTGGGGCCGCTGTAGGTGGTGGAGACATGGCCATCGCCCACCACTTGATATTTGTAGGTGACAAGCCCCTCTAGCCCCACTGGCCCACGGGGCGGCATTTTTTGGGTGCTAATGCCCACCTCGGCCCCAAACCCATAGCGGAAGCCATCGGCAAAGCGGGTGGAGCAGTTGTGGTAGACCCCAGCGGCATCCACCTCGGCCATGAACTGGGCGGCGGTGGCGGCGTTTTCGGTGACGATGGCATCGGTGTGGCGAGAGCCGTAGGTGTTGATGTGGGTGACGGCGGCTTGCAGATCATCCACCACTTTGATAGCCAGGATCAGGTCACTGTATTCCGTGGCCCAGTCTTCCTCCGTGGCGGGCACTAGGTCGGGCAAAATTTGGCGAGATCGGTCATCTCCCCGCAGTTCCACCCCGGCTGCTTGCAGGGCTTTGGACAAGATAGGTAGGGCGGTGGCGGCAATGGCCTGGTGAATCAGCAGAGTTTCAATGGCGTTGCAGGCCGAGGGATAGGCGGCCTTGGCATCCACAGCGATGGTGGCGGCTTTGGCCAGGTCGGCGTCGGCATCAATATATAAATGACAAATGCCGTCTGCGTGGCCCAACACGGGGATGCGGGTATTGTTTTGCACAAAGCGCACAAAGGCGTTGGAACCCCTAGGGATAATCAGGTCGATGTACTCATCGAGGGCGAGCATGGCCTGGGTTTCTTCGCGGGTGGTGAGCAACTGCACCGCCGCCGGATCAAACCCCGCCGATTCTAGCCCCTGCTTAATCGCCGCCACCAGGGCCGTACAGGACTGTACCGCTTCCTTGCCGCCCTTCAAAATCACCCCATTGCCAGACTTCACGGCCAGGGCCGAAATCTGCATCACCGCATCGGGACGCGACTCAAAAATGACCCCCAACACCCCTAGGGGGCAGGTAATCCGCTTCAGCACCAACCCCGCATCCAGTTCCCGATGGATCTGAACCGTCCCCACCGGATCGGGCAGCTTCGCCACATCGCGCAAGCCCGTAATTGCTCCCCGCAACTTCACGGCGTCCAGTTTCAGCCGTTCGTAGAGGGGTTTGGCCAGGTGATCCCGCAGGGCCGCGTCACAATCCGCCTGGTTTGCCGCCACAATCGCCACCTCGTGCTGCTCTAGGGCGGTGGCCATGGCCTCGATGGCTCGATTTTTGTCGGCGGTGGTGGCGGTAGCGAGGCACTGGGCAGCGCGGCGGGTGGCCTGGGCCAGGGGCGCGAGGGATTGGGGAGTGGAGAGGGGGGGGTGGGCGGCAGTCATAGTCAGCGGTAGGCCGTTTAGGGCTCAGATATTTCCAGATATTCCAGTGTATCGCTCTGCGACGGATAGAGAATGCCAAGGCCAGGGAGATCCATGTCGCCCATCCCCTGATGGCAGAGGTCTTATCCTAAATCTGGCTTGTTTGCCCCCGGTATTAGCGGGCGAGGAGAGCTTGTACTCGGGCACCTCGAAAAATACAAATCTTGTCGAGAATATGCACGAGATTCCAATGGTTTCAGGTTCTTCGGATTTGCAATAAGGCAATTAATCGAGGTGCCCACTCTAACGTTTGCGGGGTTAGAAATCGGGGTTTTCTAACTCAGATTTGGTATCAGATGAGGTTCATCACGGCTTTCCACGCCACACACCCCCCTAGGTCAACTCCGATGACGGTCATCATGGTTGTCCCTAGCCCGCAGATGGCGCGATTCTCTGCTAGGATGTAGCTTCACCAGTTCATCCGGTCTGTGCTGGTAACGGAATTTGCTAGATTCGCTCGTTTTTTAGCCATTCTTTTGACGATTGTTCACTGCTCTTAGGCTGGGCCCAGGGAATCGCTTTGGGATTAGGGGCACCACTCGGAGCCATATTTTCATGACGTTTGACTCACTCGGCCTTTCGGCTGGTTTGCTTCGTGCTGTCGCGGATCAGGGTTACACCGAACCCACCCCGATTCAGCAGCAGGCGATTCCCGCCGTGTTGCAGGGCCAAGATTTGCTGGCCAGCGCCCAAACGGGCACGGGCAAAACCGCCAGCTTCACCCTGCCGTTACTGCAACGGTTAACCAGCGCCTCCGGCAACGGTCGCCGCACCCCCCGCGCCCTCATCCTCACCCCCACCCGCGAACTGGCGGCTCAGGTGGGCGATAGCGTCAAAACCTACGGCAAATACCTGCCCCTGCGCACCGCCATTGTCTATGGCGGCGTCAAAATTGGCCCCCAGTTCAAGCAACTGCGCCAGGGCGTCGATATTCTGATCGCTACCCCCGGACGACTGTTGGATCACGTTAACCAGCGGACAGTAGACCTCAGCCATGTGGAAATTCTGGTGCTGGATGAGTGCGACCGGATGCTCGACATGGGCTTCATCCACGACATCCGCAAAATCATGGGTCTGCTGCCGGAAACGCGCCAAACCCTGATGTTTTCGGCCACCTTCTCCCGGCCCATCCAACAACTGGCCAGCACCCTGCTGAACAATCCTGTCCAGATTGAAGTGGCCCCCCGCAACACCACCGCCGAACGGGTGGAACAGGTGGTTCACCCGGTGGATCGCCACCGCAAGCGGGAGTTGCTGTCCCACATGATCGGCTTCCACAACTGGGAGCAGGTGTTGGTGTTTACCCGCACCAAGCATGGGGCCAACCGTTTGGCAGAACAGTTGGCCAAGGACGGCCTTCGTACCGCCGCTATCCACGGCAACAAAACCCAGGCGGCACGGGCCAAGGCACTGCAAGACTTCAAATCCGGTCGGGTGCGGGTGCTGGTGGCCACGGATGTGGCCTCTCGCGGCATTGACATCGACCAACTGCCCTACGTCGTGAACTTTGAACTACCCAACGTAGCGGAAGACTACGTTCACCGCATTGGCCGCACCGGACGGGCGGGCAACGAAGGACGGGCTGTTTCCCTGATCAGCGACGACGAACTGCACCTGCTCAGCAAAATCGAGCGGATGCTGAAGCAGCCCCTGGATCGCGACATTGTCCCCGGCTACGAGCCCTCCTTTGACATGAAGGCCAAGCCTGTGGAACCCGTGGAGAAACCCCGCCGCCGTTCCGGTCGTCGCCCCAGCGGTGCCCCATCGAGGGGGGGGGCCAAACCCGTAGCCCACGCCGGAGCCCAATCCTACGGACAACGCCAAGCCGCCCCCAAAAAGCGGGTGCAAAGCGCCTAGGGTTTCTCCTAGGGCTCACACCCCCAAGGCTAAGTGGCGCTGTAGGTCACGTCTAGCAATCAACCACGAATAACCAACATCCCGATCCCAGGAAAATTCCTAGGGTCGGGGTTGTTTCTGGGATGGGTGCCCCTAGGTTAGCAGGGTGAACGGCAAACGCTTTGTTATAAATTGCGTTTGCGTGTGGGGGGTTGATGGCTATGGCTTTATCAAAACAGACAATAGCCTCACCAAAGTAACCTTTTGTGGCCAAAGCATAGCCCTTGTTATCCAAAGCTCCGTAGTCGTCAGGTTTGATAGCTAGGGCTTGCTCAAAGACTGCAATCGCTAACTCATACTGACCTAAGTTCCCCAGCGCAAATCCTTTTCCCAAGCGCGCTATGTGGTAGTCAGGTTTGATAGCCAAGGTTTGGTCATAGGCCGCAGTTGACCCGTTCTATCCAGCCCTGGGCAGCAGACTTGTCAATCCACGAGTTGGCTGGCAAACGTTGATGGCCTTAATTCTCAATCTCTCTCGAGAAGCTAACATCCCTTGCACCCAGATTCAAGCTGAGTGCGAAGGAATCTGGGTGCCCTCCCCGATCATCCAGCCTCGCTCAAGTAGAGGCAGACCCCCTGGTTCGTTCCCCGCCGAAGTCTCGGAACGAGGGAAACGAGAGAGTATGTGGAGCATTAGGAATCGATGTAGTGAATCATGATTTCTCCATCGTCTTCCTCCCAGACATCAAAATTAGACATGATCTCCAGCACATCAATGAGCATCATGCCAGGACAAAGGCTGCGCACCGCCGTGCGGATGGGTTGCCTGTAGTGGTTGTAGAATGCCTTGCTTAAGGCACTAACCGTTGTCATATTTTCAGAATGATCGAGGGTTAAGCGCGTCAAAATTTTAGTCAGGGCAAGCTCCAAATCATCCATGGACAAAAGTCTAGATGGCAATGTTAACGGATAAGCTGAGCGACTGGGGGATGGACTAGAACACATGCGCTTTGCACCCTCATGTTCCAACATCGTAATCAACCTTCTATCCACCTTCCAAGGCCGCTTAATACGGTACTGAATTGTCTTCCCGCTGTTTTGGCTATAGTTGGGAACGGTATCCTGCAAGCGAGCTACATAGAAGTCCTGGGCAATGGGTGTGCTGTAGATCGCAAAGCGTTGACTACTTTTCAACAAGCTCTTTAAGCTATGATCGGAACCTTGGCTCTGGATGATATTATCCAGAACCATTCCATACCTTTGATACACCATTTCCTTGAGCCTAGCGATATGAATCCAGGGTATATTACGGTTCTGATATTCCTCCGCTAATATCGCCTCTAATTGATTGAAGAAACGCGGTAGTGATGAGCATGAACTTGAGTCTTCTGGAGGGTGCTCCATGGTGGGCTTAGCCTAGTTGTGATAGACATCACATACCGCTACAGAGGCTTTCTGAACTATTCCAAAAGACTCGTAGTGCTGACTGCCTGACAGAAGTGGGTGAAAGGCTTGAAACCTCGTGCTGCGAGGGGGAAAAGGTGAGGTGACATGAGACGCTGGAATTGCATATCTCAGGGTCTTTGCCATGCCAGCCACCACCTGTCTCTATGATCAAGTGCTGTCCTTGCTGCGTCAATATAGCCATCGTCGGGATCTGCGACACCTCAAGGCCTTGGCGT
>NZ_JACJRS010000182.1 GCF_014697375.1 Phormidium sp. FACHB-1136 | reverse complement strand
ACCGCTGTTTTGTGGCGACGAATTGTGGGGTCTGCTCAACGTTGCCGAAAGCACCCGCCCCCGCGATTGGCAGCCCGACGAAATTGAGTTGCTCCGCAACCTCACGATCCAGATCACGATTGCCATCCAACAGGCTTCCATCCACGAGCAATTGCAGGCTGAACTGCAAGAACGCCACCACATCGAAACCCAACTGCGCCAGGTGATTGAGGGCACAGCCGCCTTCACTGGGCAAGCGTTCTTTCCGGCCTTGGTGCGCCACATTGCCGAAGCCTTGGGCATTCGCTATGTGATGGTGTCCCAATCCGTGGAAGCAGGGTTTCAGGTGCTGGCTTTCTATGCCGATGGCGAACGGCAGCCTCCCCTATTCTTGCCCTACGAGGCGGTTCCCTGTTGTTTTCAGTCGTTTCAAACGGGGCGCTGCTGTCATCCCGCCAATCTCCAAACCCTGTATCCCAACCATGACCTCTTTGCCGCATTAGATGCCGAAAGCTACCTGGGGGTTGGCCTGCGCAATGCCGCTGGGGAAGCCACGGGCAACCTCTGTATCCTCCACGACCGCCCCCTAGCGGATCCGGCCTGGACGGAAACCCTGCTCTCTATTTTTGCGGCCCGCGCCGGAGCCGAGCTAGAACGCCTTGTCACCGCCCAGGCGCTAGAACACCTCAACGCCGATCTAGAAACCCGTGTTGTCCAGCGCACCGCCGAACTGGCCGAACGGGAAACCCTGCTGCAAGACTTTTTAGACAACGCCAACGACCTGATCCAGATGGTGGATGTGAGCACTGGGCGGTTTGAGTTTGTCAATCGGGCGTGGCGCGAGGCGTTGGGCTACACCGCTGCCGAGGTGGAACACCTGACGCTGTTTGATGTGTTAGCACCCGACTGTACAGCCCATTGCCAACAGCTACTCGAACACATGCGCGCTGGCACGATCACCCAACTGGAACAGGTGGAACTCACCTTTATTCACCAGTCGGGGCGGCCCGTGGTGGTAGAAGGCAGCATCAACTGTCGGTTTGAACGCGACGCCGAGGGGAATCAGCGCCCCCTTTCCACCCGCGCTATTTTGCGAGACATCACCGCCAAAAAAGCCGCCGAACAAGCCCTGCGAGATACCGAAGCCAAATACCGCCAGATTATCGAAACGGCCCAGGAGGGTATTTGGATCATTGATGCAGAGGCAAGACATCAATTTGGGAACAATGCCCTACTCAGAATGCTGGGCTACACCGCAGAGGAAATGGAAGGGCGCTCGTTGTTTGATTTCTTCCCGCCTTCACTCCATCCCCAGATCCAAGAGCTGCTTCAACGGCGTCAAGCTGGTATCTCCGAGGCCAACGAGGTGCCGTTTTCGCGGCGTGATGGCACTACCCTATGGACGATCTCCTCCTCAACGCCCCTGTTTGATGAGGCTGGGCACTATGTTGGGGCCATGGCGATGATCGCCGATATCACGGATCGCAAATTGGCCGAAGAAGCGATCCAGGCGGAAAATGCCTTTCGCACCTTAATTTTGGAAAACCTGGCGGAAGGGCTGTGTGTGTGCCATGCCTGCCCAGATTTCCCCTTTGTTGCGTTCACCATCTGGAATCCCCAAATGGAGGTGATTACGGGCTATACCCAAGCCGAAATTAACCAACTGGGCTGGTATCAAACGCTCTACCCCGATCCAGCGGTGAGGGATCGGGCCATTGCCCGCATGGCGGCCATGCGTACGGGAGATCATATTCTGTCCGAGGAATGGACGATTCGCCACCGGGATGGCCGTGATCGCATCCTGTCTATCACCACTTCTCTGCTGCCCACCGCCGACGGGTCAGCCAACGTTCTGGCGGTCATGCAAGACATCACCGAGCGCCGCCAAGCCGAGCGAGAGCGCCAGCGCCTCCTGCAAGAACTGGCTGGGTTTAAGCTGGGGCTAGACGAAGCGGCGATTGTGGCCATTACCGATGCCGAGGGCGTGATCACCTACGTCAACCAACGGTTTGTCGAAATTTCCGGCTATAGCGAGGCCGAGGCCATTGGCCAAACCCACCGCATGGTCAATTCTGGCGTTCATCCCTCCAGCTTCTTTGCCGACCTGTGGGCCACCATCAAGCAGGGCCAAACCTGGCGCGGCGAAGTGTGCAACCGGGCCAAGGATGGCAGGCTGTATTGGGTGAGCAGCACCATCGTGCCGTTTTTAGACAGGGACGGCAAGCCAGAGCGCTACCTGGCGATTCGGTTTGACATCACCGAGCGCAAGCAATTTCAACTGTTGCTGCAAGAAAACCTGCAACTGCTCCAGGGCATTACCCAGGCCCAGTCGCAGTTTATTACCGCCCAAAACCGCCTAGAAATTTTTGAAGGGCTGTTAGCGACCTTATTAGACTTTACCGATAGCGAGTATGGCTTCATTGGTGAGGTGCTGTTCCGGGAGGATGGAACCGCCACCATGGAAGAAAGCTTTATGAAAATTCGCGGGGTTCCCTATCTCAAAGCCCACAGCATTACCAACATTGCCTGGGATGAGATCACCCAAAAATTCTATGAAGACAACTATGAACAGGGCATGGAATTTACCAACATGAACACCCTGTTTGGGGCCACCATCATGACGGGCAAACCCGTGATCGCCAACAGCCCCAGCACCGATTCCCGCCGAGGCGGCATCCCCCAGGGGCACCCGCCGCTGAATGCCTTTTTGGGGTTGCCCTTTTTTAGCGGATCAACCCTCATCGGCATGGTGGGGATTGCCAACCGCCCCGGTGGCTACACCGAAGACCTGGTCGCCACCCTCAATCCGCTGCTCGTCACCTGTAGCAACCTGATCGAGGGCTATCGTCAAGATCGCCTGCGCCGCGAGGCTGAAACAGCGCTACAAGAGTCTCGGCAGTTCCTACAAACGGTGCTCGATACGGTGCCGCTCCGGGTGTTTTGGAAGGATGCGAATTCTAATTATCTAGGGGCTAACCAACGGTTTTTGCAGGATGCCGGACTGAGGGAAACCTCGGAATTAGTCGGCAAAAATGATTTCGATCTACCCTGGGGCGAAACCGAGGCAGAACTCTACCGCGCCGATGACCGTGCGGTGATGGAGAGCGGCGAAGCCAAGCTAGGGATCCTCGAAACCCAGCACCAGCAGGGAGGGGAAGCGATCTGGGTGGAAATGAGCAAGCTCCCGCTGCGCAATTTGGCCGGGGAGATTATCGGGATTTTGGGCACCTATCAAGATGTGACCGACCGACGCAACGCTGAACTGGTTCTCCAACGCCAGTTAGCGGCCATCGAGGCGGCGGTGGATGGCATTGCCATTCTCCAGGATGGGCGCTACCTCTACCTCAATTCGTCCCATGCCAAGATGTTTGGCTATGAATCCGCCGCCGATCTGATCGGCCAGGGGTGGGCCATCCTGTATTCCTCGGAGGAGCTAGAACGCTTTGAACGAGAGGTGTTTCCGGTGTTGCTAGAGCAAAAATCCTGGCAGGGCGAGGCAACGGCCACCCGCAAGGATGGCACGACCTTCCCAGAGCAGTTGTCGCTCACCTTGGCGGCAGACAACTTACTGATATGCGTGTGCCAAGACATCAGTGATCGCAAAGCCGCAGAGGAGGAACTGCGCCGCACCAATACCGCGCTAGAACGGGCCACCCGCCTCAAGGACGAGTTTTTGGCCAACATGAGCCATGAGCTACGCACCCCCCTCAATGCCATCCTAGGCATGACGGAGGGGCTTCAGGAAGAGGTGTTTGGCATTGTCAACGAGCGACAACTCTCCGCCCTGGGCACCGTCGAAAAAAGCGCCAATCACCTGCTCTCTCTGATCAATGACATTCTGGATGTGGCCAAGATCGAGTCGGGGCAGATCACGTTGGAGTGTACCTATGTTTCGGTAGAGCAGCTTTGCTCCTCCAGCCTTGCCTTTGTGAAGCAGCAAGCCTTCAAGAAACGCATCCAGATTAACACCGACATTCCATCGCATCTGTCAGAGATATGGGTAGATGAAATTCGGATGCGGCAAGTCTTGCTCAACCTGCTCAATAATGCGGTGAAATTTACCCCAGAAGGGGGGAGCATTACCCTTCGCGTTTCGCAGGTACCCCCAGCGGCAGGGGCATCTGGGTCGTCCTTCCTGCGCTTGGCCATCGAAGATACGGGAATTGGGATTGCCCCTGAAAATATCACTAAGCTGTTCAAACCCTTCGTCCAAATTGATAGCGCCCTCAACCGCAAACAGACTGGCACGGGCCTGGGGCTGGCCCTCGTCAAACAAATTGTGGAACTCCATGGTGGGCGGGTGGAGCTAACTAGCGAACTGGGGGTCGGCAGTTGTTTTGCCATTGAACTGCCCTATGTTCTCCAGGCACAGCCGAATCCTCAACCCACGGATGTCGCCGCCCCCGACGACCATCGTCCTAGTGCCGCCACGGACGACTCCCCCCCGGCACCTTCACCCCTGGTGTTGCTGGCCGAAGATAACCCGGCCAATGTGGCCACCATCTCCTGCTATCTGGAGGCCAAGGGGTATCGCCTTGTCCATGCCAACGATGGGGAAGAAGCTATTGATCTGGCGTTGTCTCACAACCCCGATCTCATTTTGATGGATATCCAAATGCCAGGGATGGATGGACTAGAGGCCATGCGGCTGATGCGGCTACAGGAGCGCTTGACCACAACCCCCATCATTGCCCTAACCGCCTTGGCCATGAAGCACGATAGTGAACGTTGCTTGGCCGCCGGAGCCAATGCCTACCTCAGCAAGCCTATCCGTCTCAAGCAGCTCGAGACCACCATCCGCACCCTGCTCCTAGAACACCCTCTCCGCTAATCTCGGTATTGGATGCAAAGGTCACCCTTCGGCCCTGAAGCCAGTGGCTTGTCGCCCGCCACCATGGGCTGATTGAAAGCCAAGTGGGTCGAAGAACACCAGGACTGGCAGAAACGCTCTTTGCAGAATCGACGCTATGTCTATATTTGGGCCGATGGTATCGACTTCAATATTCGTGCCGATGAGCGGCAATGCCTCCTGGTGATGATCGGGGTTACGGACAATGGGAACAAAGACTTGTTAGGACTCACGGCAGGTTATCGGGAGTCAACACTCCGGACAGTTTTTTGGGGTTGGGTTGGAAAAAAGCTATCCACCGCATAGAGTGCAGGTGCAAGTAAAACACGGTGCACCGATGGATAGCCTCAACAGCAT
>NZ_JACJRS010000181.1 GCF_014697375.1 Phormidium sp. FACHB-1136 | reverse complement strand
GTTCTGATTTAGGACGGGTTCAGCCTTCTGAGGATGAATGGCCACCCTCGCCGCTGCCTCAGCCTCAAGGGGTGGTCAATGCGGAGTCTGGCCCATCCGCCTCCGGCAAACCTCCAACCCGACGACAACGACCGCGCACCTATGGCGACGACCCACTGATGCTCTGACGTTGAAGCTTTTGTTAATGACCCATGGTTTTGAAGTGTTTGTCATGGCTACTGGCCATGCTGGTTTGGCTTATGGTCAGCCCCCAGCCTGCCTTAGCCACTGTGGTTCCAACCACTGAATTTTCTGTACTCCCTGACCAAGCGGTCGTCGTGCCCGACTTGGATCAGTTCTCGCTGGCAGACTTGCCCGCCTTCAGCGAGGGCGGCGGGTTTCGAGAGGGGCCTTACCAGCGTACTTGGCGTGTGGGCCAAACCATCGACCAAGTGTTGACCTTCAGCGACATCCAAGACCTGGCCCCTGGCAACCTGACGGTACGTGAGATCGGTGCTGTCCTAGGCCAAGACCTGGGTGCGCGTTCTATCGAAGACTTTCCTCTGCTTGGCAATCAGTCCATCAACGACCTGATGTCAGCCATCCCGACCCTCGGTGGGTTTGACCTTGAGGCGTTACCCCCGATTGCGGCGCTCGTTGATGCGGAGCTAGGGGACAGGGTACGCCAGGGCCAGACTTTATTTAATGCGGTTCAGCGTTGGCCAGAACTGGGCGAGTTGGTGTTGGGTGAGATTGACCTGAGCGCCTTTCGCATTGACGACATTCCAGGGGCAGCCCAGACCGCTCTCGGTACCCTGAACGGCTTTGAGCAGGCGACCCTAAATCAGGTGCCCGGACTCCGTGACCTACCCCTAGCAAGCTTTCCCAATCCGGTCGCAGTGGTCGGCAATCTGACCATGCAAATCGACATGATTTGGGGGCCACGGGAAGGGGATCGGCCTCGTACTATCTCTGGCTCTGACCAACAAGGGTTTGCGGTGCCTTGCAACATCGACCGTCAAGACTGCGCCTCGATTGAACTTCAGGCGCTGGGGGCTGGATCTGACCCCCTCGACGGTAGCCACTGGGTTTCGGGCAAGTACCAAGAGGTTGAAGGGGGTAGCGGTGCGCTGCGTTGGGTCAATGGCGGCAGGGAACCGACGGGTCGCCATCCCTTTGGCCCTGCCTTTAAGCAGGTGATTTGGGAACCGGAAGAACGGGACGACACCGTGACCAGCGCCCTCTTCTTTCGGGCCTGTGGGTTTGGAGGATGCACCCCCTACGTGATTGGCCCCTTCCCATTCCTGACCTACCGCATCAATGACCCCATCTTTGTGGGTCTGCTGGAGGGCGATGCTCCGTCGGCAACGCCTTCTCAACGCACAGGAGCGACCCGAGGAGGGCGGATGCCTGGGCCGGGGCATACCGGGTTTGGTGGAGCGGGAAACTTAGGTGGATTTAGCCCAGACTGTATTAACCTACCGGAAGATGCAGACCCAGCTGAGTTTAGCTCCAGCCGCAATGTAGAAGGGATTGATGTAGGTACCTTGGCCAGTGCCATTGCCAGCATTGAGTCCCAGGGAAGCGGTGGCTATTTTGCCGTCGGGCCGCACGTCTGCGCCGATGGGGGCCGCAACTGTGGTCGGGGGTTAGGGAAATTCCAGTTCATGAGCTACAACGACCAGGCCTCTCAGTTAATTGCGGCTCGGCCAGGGGGGTCAGCGTTCTTATCCCGCGTGGAGGGTGGCCATCGCCCCAGCTCAGATGAGCTGATGCGCTACTTTCCGCCTGAAGACCAGAATCGTGCCTTTGAAGGGTTCTTGGCCCATAACGTTCGACGTGCGGCGAGCCAGATCGATCCCACCACAGGCCGACCCTTTGCAGGGGGACGATTGGTGGAGCGGGCCGCCCAGATGCACTTTGGTGGGCCTGGAGTCGCGGTTGATGGCGGTGGGTCGGATGCGTTTGGTCGGTTGAGCGTACGCGCCTACGGTGAAAATGCCCGTCGAGTGTATGAGCAGGGAGGTGGTTCTGTGGGGGGTCTGAATCTCTGTTCCCCTGGGACTCAGGCCGCTGACGGTGGTGGCCCAGCCGGGAAAGCTAGCGGCGAACTGGTGTATCCCGTTCAAGGTCAGTTTCCAGTGACCAGTGAGTTTGGGCCTCGGCCTCGGCCTTGCAGCACGTGTAGTGCCAACCATGCTGGGATTGACCTAGGTACGCCAACGGGCACTCCATCCGTGGCCGCTGACGGTGGAACGGTTACCTTTGCTGGAGTCAGTGGATCACTGACGAGCGGCTACGGCAATTTAATTATCGTTGATCATGGCAATGGTCGTGAGACTCGTTATGCCCACCTGGATAGGTTGAGTGTGAGCGTGGGTCAAGAGGTCGGCCAGGGTGAGGTGATTGGCACCACCGGTAACACGGGGTCTTCGACCGGGCCACATCTGCATTTTGAGGTTCGAGAAAATGGGGTTCCTCAAAACCCGAGAAACTACATCAATTTTTAACGATAGAAGGAGAATAGTCTATGAGATTTTGGCGCAGAACAGCTTTAGTCGTTAGCTTATTCGGATTGTCCTTTGGATGGGTAGTCGCCTCTCCTTGGATGCCTCAAAGCCAAGCTCAGGTCAGCTTTGAGGCTTGTACTGACATTGCTCCACCCATCATTGAACGGGTTGAGTTCATGGCTCAGCAGACCGTAGGTGATCGCACCTTTGGTTTGTTCAGAGTTTTCGATGGGTTTCCAGAACCAGACTATGCGGTTCAATCGGTTGATCGTTCAGGCGAATGTCGGGTTGACTATTGGAACCCGAGTGGACAACCTATTCCCATTACGGATAGTGAAACTATTCCGTCTGGTGTAATGGATAGTTTTGTTGGCCTCATTGATGAGGACATTGCAAAGTACGACTAAGTTTTTGTTGCACGCTGATCTCACACACACTCAACACCTGAATCATGCTTTCCAAAAGCGACTTGAAGCAAGGATGGAACAACCTGCGGTTGCTCACCTGGGACGACTGGCGACGGGCGGCAGCGGGGGAGGGGCCGACCTTAGAAGAGGTAGAAGCAGAACTACCGGGGCCACCCAAATGGTTGCGTCGAGCCGCAAATCGGTTTCGGATGGGCTTTGCCCTAGCCGTTCTGGTCAGCATGGCCCTGACGTTGGTCGGGTGCAGTGCCCAGGCCCAAGATGGGAACTGGCGACCCGTGTCCCAAGTGCTGCCTGACCCCATCATCCAGGAATTGATTGAGGCCGAAACCAGCGTGACGGGATCAGAGGCCGATGACCTGGCCGAGACCCTGGTGGGCTGGTCCATTCCTGGGGATGAGGGCCGACTGGTCTTGGTGGATTATCGTAGCGACCTGCTGTGCGGCAGTTCGGGCTGTCTGTACAGCGGCCTCTGGCTGGATGGCGATGAGTTGCAAGGGGAGGGGGTGGTGTTTTCGGCCTACCTAAGGCCCGACCTGCCCCCTGAAATCCCCTTAATTCATCCCATTGAAGTGGATGACGGGGTGGCCCGACCACTGCCCTGCCTCCAGGCCAGTCAGGTTGAAGACCATCAAGTGGTGGAGCGGATTTCCTGTCTGCGGGATGGTCGGTACCAAGGAACCCGCAACCGTCGCCTGCCTCTGGCGGCAAGCTAAGCCCAGACCCCACCTAAGCTAGGCGGGGTCTGGATTTGAGCTTAGAGATCGTCGTCGTCCTCTTCGTCGTCCTCTGGTTCGTAGTAGTCTTCGTCGTCTTCATCAACGACAGCGGTTACCTCGATGGCTTCGTCTTCGTCAGGGTCGAAATCATCCTCTTCCTCACCCAGTTCGAGGTCATCTGGGCTGGCCGCCGCCGCGCCACTCGGCAAGGCGTCGAGGGACTGAGCGGGAGGCAGGGCCGCTGCCGCTGTAGGGGCAGACTCCACAAAGCCTGCGACTTCGGTATGCAGACCCCAGACCAGGGCTTTGCCTTGGGGCGTGCCCAGGAAGACCTCGAACAAGGTTTCTGGGGTAGGCACAACATCAACGACCGCTTTGCAGCAGGTGGACTTGTTCTTGCCTTTGCCTTGCTTTTCGGGGATGAACGTCACGGGCACAACGACCAGCGACCGCCATTTGTCGGATTTGCCGCTGTAGGGCTGGTTGACGGCCTCTGCAAAGGCCTTTTCCACCTTGCGGTAATAGTCGTCATAGGTGCTGACAAAGCTCCAAAGGGCGACGTTCTTAAACCGAATGACGATGGGCGTCAGGTGCAGGGGTTGGTCGTTCTCGTCGAGGAACACGACGGCGTGCTCAGAGACCACTTCCATCAGGGCTTTATCGAGGTGGATTTGGTGAGTTTCGTAAGGCCCAATCAGGGTGTGGGCCAGGGTTTCGTCTTCTCCTCGCTTGGTGAGTTGATCCGCATCTTTGTAGCGGATGTAGGGCGGCACCTTAGCGAGCACCACTAACCGACATTCGGAGAGGAATAGGCCCGTGACCGTGTTCTCGCCAATGATGATTTCGTCAAGGTCGTCGGGCAGGTTAAGCCAGCCTGCTGACTCAAGCTGATCCACTGGAATCAGGAGGCCTGCTGGGTTGTCGTTGACGACAATGCCGTAGGGCAGTCGAGGCCGCCGAGTCTCGTTGAACTCAGGATCGAGGAGTTCAGGATCTACGGTCAACTCGACTTTTGGCTTTCGGGTTCGGGTTTGTTCAGGTTTAGTTCCAGGTTTAGATTTACGGGTTCGGGCTGAAGGTTGGGTTTGAGTCGTGCGCTGGGATGTATTGGTTCGGGTGGCCATATTTGAAAAGCTTGGAAAACGTCAATCGCTCCCAAAAGGCGATAGCCGCTGATTAGACAGAGGAAAAGGCTCGTGTTTGGAATCGACCTCCGTGGGCTCATCGAGCAATACAACAATCCCCAGGGCTATGTGATCCTGGGAGCCTTCGGGGTGTTGGTCGTGCTGATGATCCTGCTCAAGGACAATCGGGGCACCATCACCACGGGCCGCACCGTCCAGACCTCTGATAAGTTATCGGCCAATGCCACGGCGCTTAAGCAACTGCGGTTGCCGCTGGACTATCAGCCTCCCACTCTGAGGAATCCCAAGGGCCAGAACCAGAAGAAACCCCAAAAGGCTCTGTCTGAACGACCCCAGCGGCCCCGCGACGAGTTAACGCTGTGGGCGGGTCGGCCTCCTCAGTTTTGGTGGTCAGGCCGTTGGCGTAAGCTGGGGGCTCAGATTCAGACCGTTAT
>NZ_JACJRS010000180.1 GCF_014697375.1 Phormidium sp. FACHB-1136 | reverse complement strand
GTTCTGATTTAGGACGGGTTCAGCCTTCTGAGGATGAATGGCCACCCTCGCCGCTGCCTCAGCCTCAAGGGGTGGTCAATGCGGAGTCTGGCCCATCCGCCTCCGGCAAACCTCCAACCCGACGACAACGACCGCGCACCTATGGCGACGACCCACTGATGCTCTGACGTTAAAGCTTTTGTTAATGACCCATGTTTTTGAAGTGTTTGTCATGGCTGATGGCCATGCTGGTTTGGCTGATGGTCAGCCCCCAGCCTGCCTTAGCCGATGGGGTTCCAACCACTGAATTTTCTGTCTTGCCTGACCAAACGGTCGTTGTGCCCGACTTTGATCAGTTCTCATTCTCCGATTTGCCCGCCTTCGGTGAAAGTGGCGGGTTTCGAGAGGGGCCGTACCAGCGCACCTGGCGCATCGGCCAAACCATCGACCAGGTGCTGACTTTTAGCGACATTCAAGACCTGACCCCTGGCAACTTGACCTTAGATGACATCAGCGCTGTCCTAGGCCAAGACTTGGGTGGGCGTTCTATCCAAGACTTCCCCCTACTTGGCAATCAGTCCATCCACGACCTGATGTCAGCCATCCCGACCCTCGGTGGGTTTGACCTTGATGCGTTACCCCCGATTGCGGCGCTCATCGATGCCGAACTAGGGGACAGGCTACGCCAGGGCCAGACTTTATTCAATGCGGTTCAGCGTTGGCCTGAGTTGGGCGAGTTAGTTTTGGATGACATCGACCTCAGCGCCTTCAGTATCAACCAGATTCCAGGCATAGCCCAGACCGCTCTCGGTACCCTTAGTGGCTTTGAGCAGGCTACTTTGAATCAGGTGCCCGGACTCCGTGACCTACCCCTAGCAAGCTTTCCCAATCCGGTCGCAGTGGTCGGCAACATGACGATGCAGATCGACATGATCTGGGGGCCACGGGAAGGGGATCGGCCTCGTACCCTCTCGGGTTCTGACCAACAAGGCTTTGCGGTGCCTTGCAACATCGACCGTCAAGACTGCGCCTCGATTGAACTTCAGGCGCTGGGGGCTGGATCTGACCCCCTCGACGGGAGCCACTGGGTTTCGGGCAAGTACCAGGAAGTAGAGGGAGGCAGTGGCGTGCTGCAGTTCGTCAATGGGGGGCTGGAACCGACAGGTCGCCATCCCTTTGGCCCTGCGTTTAAGCAGGTGATTTGGGAACCGGAAGAACGGGACGATACGGTGACCAGCGCCCTCTTCTTTCGAGCCTGTGGGTGGGGCGGCTGCACGCCCTACATCATTGGCCCCTTCCCATTCATTACTTACAACATCAATGACCCGATCTTTGTGGGGCTACTCGACAGCGATACCTCCTCTGCAACGCCCTCTCAGCGCACAGGCGCAACCCGAGGAGGGCGGATGCCTGGGCCTGGGAATACCGGGTTGGGTGGAGCGGGAACCATTGGTCGATTTAGCCCAGACTGTATTAACTTACCGGAAGATGCAGACCCAGCTGAGTTCACCTCCAACCGAAACGTCGCGGGCATTGATGTGGGCACCTTGGCGAGCGCCATTGCGAGGATTGAATCCCAGGGCAGCGGCGGCTATTTTGCGGTTGGGCCTCATGTTTGTGCGGATGGAGGCCGCAACTGTGGTCGGGGTCTGGGCAAGTTTCAGTTCATGAGCTACAACGACCAGGCCTCTCAACTCATTGCCGCTCGGCCAGGGGGAACGGCCTTCTTGTCCCGCGTGGGGGGGGGCCATCGCCCGAACTCCGATGAACTGATGCGCTACTTTCCGCCCGAAGACCAAAACCGAGCCTTTGAAGGGTTCTTGGCCAATAACGTTCGACGGGCGGCGGGCCAGATAGATCCCACCACAGGCCGACCCTTTGCAGGGGGACGATTGGTGGAACGAGCGGCCCAGATGCACTTTGGTGGGCCTGGAGTTGCCGTTGATGGCGGTGGGTCGGATACGTTTGGTCGGTTGAGCGTGCGCGCCTACGGTGAAAATGCCCGTCGCGTGTATGAGCAGGGGGGTGGGTCTGTAGGAGGTCTGAATGTTTGTCCGCCACAGACTCAGTCTGCTGGCGGAGGTGGCCCAGCCGGGAAAGCGAGCGGCGAACTGGTGTATCCCGTTCAAGGTCAGTTTCCAGTGACCAGTGAGTTTGGGCCTCGTCCTCGTCCTTGCAGCACGTGTAGTGCTAACCATGCTGGGATTGACTTAGGTACGCCAATGGGCACTCCAGCCGTGGCCGCTGACGGTGGAACGATTACCTTTGCTGGGGTCAGCGGATCGCTGACGAGTGGCTACGGGAATTTAATTATCGTTGACCATGGCAATGGTCGTGAGACTCGTTATGCCCATCTGGACAGGTTGAGTGTGAGCGTGGGTCAAGAGGTCGGCCAGGGAGAGGTAATCGGTACTACTGGTAACACGGGGTCTTCGACCGGGCCGCACCTGCATTTTGAGGTTCGAGAAAATGGGGTTCCTCAAAACCCGAGAAACTACATCAATTTTTAACGATAGAAGGAGAATAGTCTATGAGATTTTGGCGCAGAACAGCTTTAGTCGTTAGCTTATTCGGGTTGTCTTTAGGATTGGTGGTTGCCTCTCCCTGGATGCTTCAAAGCCAAGCTCAGGTCGGCTTTGAGGCTTGTACTGACATCGCTCCACCCATCATTGAACGGGTGGAGTTCATGGCTCAGCAGACCGTAGATGAGCGCACCTTTGGTTTGTTCAGGGTTTTCGATGGGTTTCCAGAACCAGACTATGCGGTTCAATCGGTTGATCGTTCAGGCGAATGTCGGGTTGACTATTGGAACCCGAGTGGACAACCTATTCCGCTTATCGATAGCGAAACTATTCCGTCTGACGTCATTGATAGTTTTGTTGGCCTCATTCGTGAGGATATTGAACAGTACGAATAAGTTTTTTACACGCTGATCTCACACACTCAACACTTGAACCATGTTTTCCAAAAGTGATTTAGTCCAAGGCTTTGACAACCTGCGAACGCTGACCTGGAA
The DNA here is from genome assembly GCF_014697375.1 of Phormidium sp. FACHB-1136. Lineage (GTDB taxonomy): Bacteria > Cyanobacteriota > Cyanobacteriia > Phormidesmidales > Phormidesmidaceae > Nodosilinea. Next base: position 2,231 of record NZ_JACJRS010000180.1, on the reverse strand, counting down.
CGATTGGCGACGGGCGGCAGCGGGGGAGGGGCCGACCTTAGAAGAGGTGGAAGCTGAGTTACCGGGGCCACCCAAATGGCTGCGTCGAGCCGCGAATCGGTTTCGGATGGGCTTTGCCCTAGCCGTTCTGGTTAGCATGGCCCTGACGTTGGTCGGGTGCAGCGCCCAGGCCCAAGATGGGAACTGGCGACCCGTTTCTCAGGTGCTGCCTGACCCCATCATTCATGAATTGATTGAGGCCGAAACCAGCGTGACGGGATCAGAGGCCGACGACCTGGCCGAGACCCTGGTGGGCTGGTCCATTCCTGGGGATGAGGGCCGACTGGTCTTGGTGGATTATCGTAGCGACCTATTGTGCGGCACATCGGGCTGTCTTTACAGCGGCCTCTGGCTCGATGGCGATGAGTTGCAAGGGGAGGGGGTGGTGTTTTCGGCCTACCTAAGGCCCGACCTGCCCCCTGAAGTTCCCTTAATTCAGCCCATTGACGTGGATGACGGGGTGGCCCGACCGTTGCCCTGTCTCCAGGCCAGTCAGGTTGAAGACCATCAAGTGGTGGAGCGGATATCCTGTCTGCGGGGTGGTCGGTACCAAGGCACCCGCAACCGTCGCCTGCCTCTGGCGGCAAGCTAAGCCCAGACCCCACCTAAGCTAGGCAGGGCATGGACTTGGGCTTAGAGATCGTCGTTGTCCTCGTCGTCGTCCTCTGGTTCGTAGTAGTCCTCGTCGTCTTCATCGTCTTCATCGTCTTCATCGACGACAGCGGTTACCTCGATGGCATCCTCTTCGTCAGGGTCGAAATCATCTTCTTCCTCACCCAGTTCGAGGTCGTCAGGGCTGGCCGCCGCCGCGCCACTCGGCAAGGCGTCGAGGGACTGAGCGGGAGGCAAGGCCGCTGCCGCTGTAGGGGCAGATTCCACAAAGCCTGCGACTTCGGTATGCAGACCCCAGACCAGGGCTTTGCCTTGGGGCGTGCCCAGGAAGACCTCGAACAGGGTTTCAGGTGTCGGCACAAACTCAATCATCGCCTTGCAGCAGAGGGACTTGTTCTTGCCCTTCCCTTGCTTTTCGGGGGTGAACGCCACAGGCACGACGACGAGGGAGCGCCATTGGTCGGATTTGCCGCTGTAGGGCAGATTGACGGCCTCCGCAAAGGCCTTTTCGACCTTGCGGTAGTAGTCGTCGCAGGTGCTGATGAAGCTCCACAGGGCGACGTTCTTGAACCGGATGACGATGGGCGTGGTGTGCAGCGGCTGATCCGCATCGTCTAGGAACACGACGGCGTGCTCAGAGACGACGTCCATCAGGGCTTTATCGAGGTGGATTTGGTGGGTTTCGTAAGGCCCAATCAGGGTGTGGGCCAGGGTTTCGTCTTCTCCTCGCTTGGTGAGTTGATCCGCATCTTTGTAGCGGATGTAGGGCGGCACCTTAGCGAGCACCACTAACCGACATTCGGAGAGGAATAGACCCGTGACCGTGTTCTCGCCAATGATGATTTCGTCAAGGTCGTCGGGCAGGTTTAGCCAGCCTGCTGACTCAAGCTGATCCACTGGAATCAGGATGCCTGCTGGGTTGTCGTTGACGACAATGCCGTAGGGCAGTCGAGGCCGCCGAGTCTCATTGAACTCAGGATCGAGGAGTTCAGGATCTACGGTCAACTCGACTTTTGGCTTTCGGGTGCGGGTGCGGGTTTGTCCGGTTTTGGTTTCAGGTTTAGATTTACGGGTTCGGGCTGAAGGTTGGGTTTGAGTCGTGCGCTGGGATGTATTGGTTCGGGTGGCCATATTTGAAAAACTTTGGAAACGTCAATCGCTCCTAAAAGGCGATAGCCGCTGATTAGACCGAGGAAAAGGCTCGTGTTTGGAATTGACCTCCGTGGGCTCATCGAGCAATACAACAATCCCCAGGGCTATGTGATCCTAGGAGCCTTCGGGGTGCTGGTGGTGCTGATGATCCTGCTCAAGGACAATCGGGGCACCATCACCACAGGCCGTACTGCTCAGACCTCTGATAAGTTATCGGCGAATGCCAAGGCGCTCCAGCAACTGCGGTTGCCGCTGGACTATCAGCCTCCCACCCTGAAGCATTCCAAGTCCCAGAAAAACGCCCGACAGCCTTCATCTAAGCGACCCCAGCGGCCCCGCGACGAGTTAACGCTGTGGGCGGGTCGGCCTCCTCAGTTTTGGTGGTCAGGCCGTTGGCGTAAGCTGGGGGCTCAGATTCAGACCGTTAT